>JAJRUA010000124.1 GCA_024278035.1 Planctomycetota bacterium
CCAAATCTCGCTGCTTGTTCGCCATCGCTTCGGTCCTCAAAGATGAAAAACATGAGCTTGACGCGCCGTGCTAGCGAGGAGAAGATGGGGTTCACGGAACGGACACGTCTATCTTAGCGGAGGTCTCATTGACGATGAAGCATTACATCGCTGCCTAGCTGCAGCGAGAGGATCACTCGCCGCTGTACTGACAGGTTTTGCAATTGCATTCGGAATAAAGGTAGAGAAGCTGAACGAATCGGGAATTTTAAGTTGAATGTCCCCTTACTTTGCCCCGTACTCGACGTTCCAAGCAGCTATTTCGATGAATTCATCATACCCTGGTACCAGGTAGTGATGCGACTTATCCATGAAGTCTGCCGTTACATCAGCTTCCGCCAGCGATTCTTTCAACTCTGCAATCCAATCAGACTCTTCAACTTCCATGATGGCTCTTGGTATAGAAACCATACCACTCGGCAACTGAAGACTGGTTGAGGGGAAGCAGTCCACCGTTGTTATTCGTAGCGCTTGATATGGCGAAAATACGGCTAGAATTTTCTGGTCATCACCATCCAATTCAATGATTACCTTTGCGCCTTCAGTAAGAGTTCTTGCAATTGGAACGGCATTTAATTCAATGAGTTCCCTCAGGATTTTTAACTTTTTCATGCATTATCTCCCATTACGAATCCGGATAGTTGCACTACCAAGTTCACCTGCACTAAATTTCCCGTCCCTGATCGCTTTCCGAATTTCAGACGGTGTCGCCATCCGAGTTGGTATATCGACTCCAGCGTCGCGAAACGCCTGCAATCGGCGATTGTCAATTGAGATAAGCCTACCTTGTCGTTCAACCAACCGTACGGCCGGAACATCTCTCGGCTTGATTCTGCCTGTACTCAAGCCTTCGGTCAACTCGTGGATTGATCGACCGTCACTAAACGTTCCTCTAACACTATCTTGACTAAACCGAATACTGTTTGGGTTAAGCAGTCCTCTGTCTGCACCTCGGCCAAACAACCCACCAACAATCCCAGCCCCGGCTTTGAATCCACCCTTAATCCCGACACCAGCAGCTTTGATTCCCGTGGCCGTTCCAACAGTGTCAATCGTTCCCGTTACGCCGGCAAAAACACGTTGCCCAGCACTCAATTGTTGTCCCGCCGCATTGCGACCCGAAAAGGCATCGGTCAATCCGCCGAAGATTCGCTCGCCGACGGATGAAGCGAACGCTGTGACGCCCGCTTGAATCGTCCCGAAGCCTGAATCACGCAGGTTGCTAAAGTTGCTGGCTATCTCCGCATTGTCGAACAGCTTGACCGCATCAAACGCTGCTTGCCCTGCTTGTCCTAGGACTTGGCCAAGTTCGCTTCCCAACTGACGGACACCGGCTAACGTTTCGTCTCGCATTCGCTGCCTAGCTGCAGCGAGAGGATCACTCGCCGCTGTACTGACAGGTTTTGCAATTGCATTCGGAATAAAGGTAGAGAAGCTGAACGAATCGATCGGTAAGTCAAAGCGAGAAGCGCTTAGTCCCTCCCCTCCAAAAGCGGAACGGACACTGCGATACTACCAAACCGCCGCCTGATACTATGCAAAGTGCAGGCTGCACCCGCCTAAGCACTCGCTGTGTAACGCACATCCTCTGCGTGAACTCACCTAGAAACGAGTAAACCCCGGGAAAACAAACTGTTTCCCGGGGTTGCATTGAGAGGCGCCGCCCGGATTCGAACCGGGGATGTCGGATTTGCAATCCGATGCCTTAGCCACTTGGCCACGGCGCCATTGTTTATAGTACGGCTCAACGTCTTTTGGTCCTTGCGACCGCTGGAGACCTTTTGGGAGGACTTCCTGTGGACGTTGGCTGACGCTTTGTAGTGGTGGTATCGGCTGGGACACCCTGCCACTTCACACGAACCTACGAAAACCGCGGGGGATGGTCAAGGTCTGCCGGCTGCGATAGGGAGGGATTCATCGGTATTCGTAGGGGCTTTTTACCAGAGAGGAGGTCTTTGCCAAAGATTCAGGCGGGGACGAGGGTGCGGGTGCCGAGTCGGGGGCTGGGGGCCGGTTATGCGGGCCGTAGCATGCCGGTTGACGCTGTCCTGCGAAGGGTGCCGATGCTGAGAGGGTTGTGGAATCGCCCCTTTCTCTACTGACGCCTTTACCCACTGATGCGGAGCCGCCGGATGCGTGCTTATCTATCGATTTCTCGCTCGTTCGTCTCTGCTCTGCTCTTGTTAGGAGTGATCGCCCTGGCGGCGACGGCTAGCGCTGCTCCAAACGATCTTTTCGACAGGGCTTCTGGGTTGGAGAGGGCCCCAGCGTCGTCGGCTCCCAATGCAGCCTACACCGAGAGTGCGGGCTCGCTCACGCCGCGACAGATGGTCCAGCAGAAGGCCCAGATTCGTGCCGCCCAGCGAATGAGCCGCATCGCAGCGGCAGAGTGGTTCGGGCACTCGGTCGCTCGCCCCCGGACCAACGCGACCCCTTTTTCAGGTATCTACGGAACGCAGTTCCAGGGCCGGACCTACGGTCGCCCCGCCGCGTTTCACTCCGTTCGCCCCATGGTTGTGGTGACTCGTTAGAAGGCCCACTTACAGTAGCCACCCATCCGTTATAGCAAGGTTGGTCGCTGGATATCCGAGCGTCAGCCCTCTTCGCAGGGGGACTACGATCGTTTCCGCCGGAGAGATCGTAAACCGACGGCAACACACCCAAGGATCCATGCCGCGGCAGGCTCAGGGATTGCGGCCACACCGTAGCGAACATCGTCAAACGAGTTGAACGCGTTGGACCCAGCGGCAGTATCTGCAGTAAACGTGAACGACTGAAAAGTGGCCCCGCCGGTGATGACCACACCGAAAAAACCATCAACCGAATCAAATTCCGGCACGACGACTGGGGCGGAGCCGTTGGCCCCGATATAGCTGAGCGAAGTCCCATCGCCCTGCGCGTCGTAATTGTTATACTCAAACGCGAACGCCGAGATTCCAAGCGGTAAACTAACGCTAACCCACTCTCGGAGACCTGTGGCGTATACGTCCAGATCTCGCATGTTGACAATGACATTGCCATTGATACCTGCGCCTGCTGGTCCCGAGAAGGGCAAAACATCGATTGACGTCGTAAAATGACCGCGAGCATTCGACCTTAAAAGGAGGTCTTGGTTGGGACTAAGGGCTATCCCATTCTGAAAAAACGAGTTGGCGTTGAACAAAGTATCCGATGTTTGACCTTCAAAATCTTCCAGCGAGGCCGTGCCGGAGAGGGCAGCTTCCCAATCCGCTTGGTTGGTATAGGTGACCAAAACGGCCTGCGCCTTTGGCACCAAAACCAATGACACCAGAAACAAAGACGCCAACGAGAGGACTGTTACGAACGTCCGAAGATTTGATTTCATATTCATTTATTCCAGTGTCCATTAGTAATTCAGTGTTCCGACCGCGACTTATGGCGGGATGCGGTATTATGCTACACAGACTAACCCGCTCTTCCACTTAGCGTCAATCCAAAAAAGCTCCGCTTGCCCCATAAATCCCAGTTTTCCCAGGCTGCTTTTGCTTGCGGTAGTCCACTCGCTTGCGGACAGTCAATCGCCCCTCAAAAAATCGTAATCGTTCACGACGAAAGCCCCGTTTTAGAAGGGCTCTGTAGGACCGCTAATGACGGCGGTTTTTCCCGTCGAGTTTCTCCCGTTTTAACTCCCTTAACTTCTTGCATGATTCCCACACCTTTTGTGGGGGGCCTCTCGGATAGGTTTTGCAGTTCGAGCCGTTCTATTCGCGTTCATTCGCAGTTTCTTTTTGGGGGAGCTGTAAACGGTTACCTTTGCTAGGTCATCGGGCATCGGTAAAATAGGTTCATCGGTAGGCTTACGCCCACCGCTCGCCAATCGACGTCAATTCGGGCGGTTTTTCTTCGAGCGACATCATGTTTCGGTTCTCTGCCCCGCGCTCCCAGCCGAATCGCCGAACACCCTTGCTGGCATTGCGAATGCGTTTTTTTCTGCTCGCCGCGGCAATGCTGTTGATCGTGATGGCCAGGACCGAGCTTCGCCGCCCGGCGGTTCATGCTGCTATTGGACGAATGCTCGAAGGCCCGGCAGCCGAAGAAAAACTTGCCGTTGCTAAAGTAAAACCGATTCTCTTTGATGCGGCATTGCTCAACACGGTGCAAGACAACACCTTTTTTCGCGAAGAAGAACAGCCCGCTTGGTTCGCAATGCTTGCCGAACTAAGGGATACTAACGCAGAACACCTCGCTTCGAACGGCACCCCGATCAGCTACGCCCAGCTTGTTAGCCAACCCGATGTTTACCGTGGCCGGTTAGTCCGTGTCGCGGGGGAAGTGCTTCGGGTTGAAACGGTTACGCCCGCCAAGAATGACTTGGGGATCACCCATCTTTATCGTGTAACGCTCAAGCCGGTCGGAGGGGGCGTTTGGCCCCTCACCCTCTACACGCTCCAGCCGCCCCCCGGAACCGTCGGGCCCAACGAACCCTACAGCGCATCGGCGAGCGGTTTCTTTTTCAAGAACCTTTCCTACCGATGGGAAGAGGGGGTCGGCGTAACGCCCGTCGTACTGGCACAGCGTCTGGAGACCACTCTTGTTGATCGATCGAAAACGATCGCATCGGTGCCTTCCCCAGTCGCGTCTTCCTCAGCCACCGGCGAACGGAAGTTCGATTTGCCGACCGGCGATTCCTTAGGCCGATCCCTCTTGAAGGAGTTGGGCATCGAAGCGGCCGTTTTTGCTCCGGTTGTTGATCAGCGTCCCCTGACGGCACAGGAACGGGAAGCATTTTATGCCGTGCTGAAGGCTGTTGGGGAGACTCCTGCAACACAACTTGTACGCCTTGCTCAGCGTGGTTTGGGAAATTACGCCGCACGACAGCAGGTAGGCGCGAAGGCAACCGCCCGTCAGCGCCTCACCGCCAGCGAAGTCGCCCGACAAGCGAACGGGCGGCGTTACTCGGTCGCCCCCCTCTTCGGCGATGGCCCTTCCCAACGAGGAGAGCTAGTTGTGTTCGATGCGATTGTCCGCCGGGTGGTGCGGATTGAAGTGGCGGATGACTCGGTGTCGCTTGACCACTACTACGAGCTAGAAGCGTTTCCTGAGGACTCTCAAAACTTGCCCTTGGTCTTCTGCATGAGAGAACTGCCAGAAGGTTTTCCAATTGGAGAAGGGATACGGCAACCCGCTCGGATGGCTGGTTTCTTCTTCAAACAGTGGGTCTATCGAACGCGCAAACCGGGCGCTACGGGAGGCGACCTGCGCCAGTACGCTCCCCTGCTGATTGGCCGTGCGCCCATGACACTCGCCACGCCCCGTCCTGCGGACCAACGTCCCGGAGCGGTCATCGGCCTTCTTGGCGCTGGCTTGCTGTTAGCAACCGTTGCCTGGCTATGGCGTTCCAGCAGGGCGGACCGACGTTACAAACAGTCCACCCTCCGCCGAATCCGACGTGAAACGGACGGCGATTTCTCCAAGCTACCGTGACGCTAGGCAGCAAGCCCGTTAGACTGAGTGGCTCACGATCGCAGTCGATCAATCGCAAATCGGTTTCGTCAAAACCGTGCTTCCCTCCTATATCTTTCTCTTTCTTTCTGCTCCTTGAAAACAGGGGCGGGAAATGCCTAACCCCTATAACCCATGCCTAAGAGCCCTACGAAACCGACGGAGTCTCGCAAGGCGGGTTACGGTTCAGATCCGCTACATGCTTATGGGTTGATGACGCCCCTCTTTTGGCATGGAATGTTGCCGGGCGATTTCTGGCGAATGATGGCGAAGAACGGGTGCCGCGTCTCTCCACGGGGTGCGGCAACTTCCTTGGCCATTACCGCCGTGGGGGCCGGCCACCTTCTGGGAGCCGCGGCGCAACGCCTGCTGTATGGGAAACGGATCGCCCAACTCCGGTTAGAAAAACCACCTCTGTTTGTGCTTGGGCACTGGCGTTCGGGCACGACGCTCTTGCATGAGTTTCTCATTCGCGACACCCGGCACACCTACCCCACCACCTACGAGTGCTTTGCCCCGCAGCATTTTCTTGCCACCGAATCGTGGCTTACGCCAATGATCGGTTGGCTGTTGCCGAAGAAGCGACCGATGGACAATGTGGCCACCGGTTGGAACCGACCCCAAGAAGACGAATTCGCGCTTTGTAGTATGGGCTTGCCGAGCCCCTATCGGACATGGGCGTTCCCCCAGCATGGCCCCGTCGATGCCGATTGGCTAACGCTCGAAAACATCTCCGAGACGGACCGGCAGAGATGGTGTGAATCACTTCGGCAGTTTGTTCATACGCTGAGTGCCCGCCGGCCTGGAAGAGTGATCTTAAAATCCCCGCCCCACACGGCCCGCGTCAAAACGTTGCTCAAGATTTTCCCTGACGCCAAGTTCGTCCACATCACCCGCGACCCGCAGGTGCTGTTCCCCTCGACCGTACGCCTTTGGCGATCGCTCTCGATGGTCCAAAGCCTTCAGGGGCTCAAAGAAAACTATGATTGGATCGAAGAAGAAGTCTTCTCGAACCTTGTGCGAATGTACGAGGCCTTCGAGCACGACCGTGAACTCATCCCCGAAGGCAATCTTGCCGAACTTCGTTACGAAGATTTGATCGCCGATCCCAAAGCTCAGCTACGAGGCATCTACGACCAACTCAACCTGGGCGATTTCAGCGAAGTCGAAACGGCCCTCGACGCCTACCTCAAAGAGACCGGCGACTACAAGACGAACCGTTACACACTCCCGGACGACGTGCGAGAAAAAGTTGGCGACCGGTGGCAAGCGTATGCAGAACGGTATGGGTACACAGATATTTGATCGGCACAGGCCCTACTTGGCTGCTATCGGAAAAATGAACCGCGAAGAAACAAACAAGGCCCTAGTTAGAAGTGACCGACTGAGAACTAGCGTCTAGCAACTAGCGACTTTTTGCCATCCGTTCCGTAGTGGTTCCCCTTTCGGCCCTTAGGCAAAACCTACCGGGCAAACAAAAAGCCCCTCGATCCTTCGTGAATCGAGGGGCTCGTTCGTTTATCACGGAATCGTAACCACACGATCAGACAGGCTTGCTTCCGCTGCCACCATCGTCGTCGTCCGAGTCATCACCGCTGTCGTCGCCATCATCGTCACCGCCGCAACTGCATTCGGAGCATCCGCAATCCTCGCAAACGCATTCGCCGCCACCAAGACAGCCACAATCGCTAGCGCCACAGCCGTCGCATCCTTCACTGTCGCAACCGTCGCACTGGGTCGGCTCGTTGGCCGTTGTTTCGCTACTGAGGCAACAGCCGCCACAGGAAGCCTCTTTCGAGTCACTGCTGGCGGCGTCGCTTTTGAAGGCACCCATGCTAATGGCCGCAGCGACCACAAGACCTAACAAACCTAAACTCTTAACCATCGAATAGCTCCTTGAGCCGAGAGGGAAGGGGGGGGGCTCACTCTTCCGCCCCCCGCAAAGGAGAGCCGGCCGCGTGAGGAAGTTGGTAATAGCCGAACATAATCCGGCAAGTGCTTTTGTACACACCATGCGCACAACAGAGTACTGGTACGCTCACCCGATCGGAGGGGTTCACCACTCCTTCAAGCCTAACAGCAGGAAAAGACCGGTTGCAAGGGAAAATCGGCTCGAATTGTGGGGAGGCTGTGAGGCGGATTACAGAAGAGGCTTACACGGACCGAAAAACGCCAATTTAACGCGGCGATTTTTCTCGCGAATAGTCAATCGCTTTGTCGGAGATGTCTTTGCGACACCAGGCCCCTTGCCAGCGGATTGGTTTGACGGCCCGATAGGCGGCCAGCTTGGCCATAGCAATCGTGTCGCCTAGGGCCGTGACGCCCAGGACACGCCCTCCCGTGTTGACCACGTCGCCATCGATGCGGCTCGTACCGGCATGAAAAACCTTTACGTCCGGCATTTGGGCCGCTTCCTCTAGGCCGCGGATAACAAAACCTTTTTCGTAGGCTTCGGGGTAACCTTCACTCGCCATGACGACGCAGACCGCGGGACGGGGATCCCATTCGAGGGGTGGTAGCTCGTCGAGGCGGCCATCGACGGTTGCTTCGAGTAGGTCCAGTAGGTCGCTCTTGAGCCGCATCAAGACGGGCTGGCACTCCGGGTCACCAAAGCGGACGTTGTACTCTAGTACACGGGGGCCCTGCTTCGTAATCATCACGCCGGCGTAGAGAATTCCCTTGAACGGGCGGCGCTGTCGCTTCATGTGGTGGACGGTGGGAACGAGGATTGTCTCTTCGATTTGCTCAAGCAGGGCCTGATCAACGAGCGGCGTGGGACAGTAGGCCCCCATGCCGCCCGTGTTGGGGCCCCGATCGTTGTCGTAGGCCGGCTTGTGGTCTTGAGCAGCGGGTAGGGTAAGAATCGATCGCCCGTCGGTGATCGCCAGCAAGCTTGCCTCATGGCCGACGAGTCGTTCTTCAATGAGCAGTCGTGAACCGGCTTCACCAAACTCACGTTGTCCCGCGATCCGTTCGACGGCAGCCAGCGCTTCGTCTCGGTTCTTGCAGACAATAACTCCCTTTCCGGCAGCAAGCCCATCGGCCTTCACCACAACGGGGGTGTTTTCGCGGTCGTTGAGGTACAGGACCGCACTCTCAGCGTTGCGGAACGTCTGGAAATCGGCACTCGGTACGTCGGCGTGGCGGAGCAGTTCTTTGCAGAAGATTTTCGAGCCTTCCAGTTCCGCTGCCGCTTTAGAAGGGCCAAACGCTTTGAGCCCCGCTTCACCCAGGGCATCGACCAAGCCGAGTGTTAGGGGGACTTCGGGGCCGACAACGGTGAGGCCAATCTCATTGTCCCGGGCAAACGCGACGAGGCCGGCAATATCGGTCGCCCGGATGGCGACATTCTCGATCGGCAGGGGGGCCTGGCCATAATCGCCCGCTCCGTCGGCCGCTGTGCCCGCATTGCCAGGGGCGACGAAAACCCGCTCTGCCCGAGGGCTTTGGGCCAATTTCCAGGCGAGCGCATGCTCACGACCACCACTACCGACTACAAGTACCTTCATCCTTTGCCGCTCCACAAGTTCCACGTTCGCCAAGCCTTACTTTGGTTGGGTTGTCGGCGTATTCTAGCGGCTGTGGTTCAGGGGCGGGAGTGCTGGGGGAGGGAACGGATAAAGTCGAGAACTTCTTCCATGCCAGGATGGCCCGGCTATAGCCGGGCCATCCTGGCATGGAAAAGGAGAACAATGAACATGTTTCAAATTGGGTTATCGCTATTACTCCTCTCAATGGCTACGCCGACCCGGGCGGCGGGGTGGGGCGGCCTGCGTGGGCAGATTATGGTGCAGGGGGAGGTGCCCGAGCGGGTCACTTTTGATCTGGGCCGTGATACGTGCTGCCTTGCGGCGAAGCCGACCGACCGGAGTGTTTTGGTAGGTGAAAACGGCGGTTTGGCGGGCGTGATCGTTTATCTCAAAGCCAAGCGAGGAGTGGAGGTGCCGATCGATACGTTGCCACCGACCGATCCGGTCGAGATTAGCAATACGGGCTGTGCCTTTGCCCCACGAATCACCCTGTTGCGAGCAGGCCAGCCACTGGTGCTGGTGAACGAAGATCCAACGACGCACAATGTGAAGGCGACTACTCGTCGTAATGGGACGTTCAACCTCGTACTGCCTCCGGGCGACCGCCGTCCGTTACGACTCGCAAGGGCAGAGCGGTCGCCCGTGACGATTGCCTGTAATGTCCACCCTTTTATGCGAGGTTATCTGCTGGTACGCGATGATCCCTACGCTGTCGTCACCGGGCCCGATGGACGGTTTGAGCTACCGCATTTGCCCGCGGGTGTCTGGCGATTCGAGTTTTGGCACGAAAAAGGGGAGCTAGCAGGTGTTAAGTTGGCAGGTGGCGAGACCGACGGTCGTGGCCGTGCGGAGTTAACCATCCGAGCCGACGAGACACTCGATTTGGGTGAGCTTCGCGTACCGGCCGACCGTTTCAAGTAACCGTTCACGTTAGGAAAGCAACTTGAACCACGACGGAACTATAGCTGTGGACGCTAGCAACGGTACTTTCAGCGTCCCCGTCTGTCGGCTCAATCGGGCCTTCCGATGGTCAGCCTGTTGCTTTGCTTTCCCGTTGTTCCGTGTTCAGTCCGTTTTGACCTTGCTGCTGAGCGTCATCGTTGCGTGCTTGGGCTGCGATGCAGAGACGCACTTCGAGCCGAACGCCGCGCTGCGAGCGACCCACCGCTTAACGGCTGAGCAAGAGGCGTTCATCGACGGGGTATTAACGGAACTCTTCGGCACGCCAAGCGAACCGCAGTTGCCAGAAGAAATTACCTCGCTCGACCTTGCCGCACTGACACAAGCGGCGGGGCCGGTGATTAGTTACGAGCCGGGCGTGACGCAGGGGCTCTTTCGCCGACACTGCGCCCGTTGCCATGGCGTGACGGGCGATGGCAAAGGCCCCGCCTCTTATTATCAGCACCCTTATCCGCGCGACTTTCGCCAAGGAGTCTTCAAGTGGAAGAGCACCTACCATGAAGTTCCCCCCACCAATTCCGATTTACTTTCGGTCATCGAACGGGGCATCCCCGGAACGGCGATGCCATCGTTCCAGCTACTGACGCCCAAAGAACGGGACATGCTGCGGCAGTACGTGATTTATCTTGCGATGCGTGGCCAGCTTGAGCGCGAACTCATTTGGTTGGTTGCCGAAGAGTTTGGCCCAGGTGAGACCTTGCCCGAAGACGAAGCCCTCTCGATCGCCCGCGAATTGCTCCAGCCGATTGTGAAGGCATGGGTCGAGGCCCCAAGTGCGATTGTGTTGCCCAACGAGGCTGCCCTGCCGCCGGCCAGCACGGAGTCGATCCAGCTCGGCTACGAACTTTATCACAGTGAGCGATCGGGTTGTGCGAAATGCCATGGGGAAGAAGGGCAGGGGGGCGGGGCCCCAGGCGATGATTACGATGACTGGAATCGAGAGCAACTGCGAGAACAACTGGTCGTAGAGGAAGCATTGGGGTGGCATCGGTTGCCCATTACCAAGGCTCCCGCCCGGGCGATCACCGGCACCCGATTGCGTGGAGGCGATGCCCCGATCGACTTATTCCGGCGATTGCACCAGGGGATCGCTGGCACGCCTATGCCTGCCATCGGCGCACGTCGCCCCGGAGAAGAGTCCGCCTTAACGGACGAAGAAGTGGCGGCACTAACGGATTATGTTGGGTCGATTATGGATGTGAATGCCCACCACGAAAGCAACGAAAAGAACGCCGTAAAGGAGCCGCAAATCAGCGCGAATGAACATTACTAGTGAAAAAGGTGGGGAAACCGCCTCTTGGAAATCCTCTGACAGTATCCGTCGGCCAGGAAAGCAAGACCCGCCAACCGGTGCTGCGCCCTGCCGTAAAAACTGGCCACACCGTTGGGCGTGGTTGTTGGCTTGCGCTACGTTTCCGCTGCTCTGGGTGGGGGGGCTGATTACGACGACCAATGCCGGCATGGCTGTACCCGACTGGCCCGGTACGTACGGCTACAACATGTTCCTCTATCCGATGGAGACGTGGCTCCTGGGCCCCTGGGATTTGTTTATCGAACATGGGCACCGGTTGCTCGCCTCGGGGGTTGGACTGCTCACGATGGGTTTCTTGATTGTCGTGTGGCGTTGCGACGATCGGCGTTGGCTACAATGGCTTGCGGTGGTAGCGCTCGGGATGGTGATCTTGCAGGGCGTACTCGGTGGCCTACGAGTTGTTTTCAATGAGCGTTACATGGCAATGGCCCACGGCTCGATCGGCCCCTTGTTCTTCGCACTCACCACGGCGCTCGTCGTCCTCACCGCAAGACGCCCCCAGCCGCAGGCGGAAGCCGCGGTAGCCACGCCCCCTCGCTGGCTCCTTTACCTCTTACCAGCCGCTCTCTACTGCCAGCTCCTTCTCGGGGCCTCCATGCGGCACGCTCCTGAAGAGGGAGGTTTTACAACCTTCACGTCCCACGTTCGTTATCACCTTGCTTTTGCGCTAATTGCGTTGATCCTGGTGATGTGGAACGCTGTGAGCATTTGGCGGTTAGGGACGCCGGGCGGTTTGCGCAAATTGGCCCTGGCAATGGCTCTAGGAATTTTCGTACAAATCGGCCTAGGCGCCGGTACCTGGATGCTCAAATACCATATTCCGCAGTGGGCCCAGGCCGAATCGCTCCGCCCCGTCTGGGCTGCGGTCGGCGGCTCAGGTACGATGCCCGCTACGATTGCCGGCGGATGGACCGAGACCCATACCGTAACAGCCCACAGTGCGACCGGTTCGCTCTTGCTCGGCCTGTCCGTCGCCAGCACAACCTTAGCCCTTCGATCGCAGCGTAAAACAATCGCAACGTGAAGTCGAACCGCTGCCGTCCTACGGATACCTAAAAAAACTAGCTGAATGAGTACTGGTTTAAGCCCATTGACTGTCTCTGCTGACCACGCACCGCTCCTTTCGCGGATCGCTGACTTCGTTGAATTAACGAAGCCACGGATCGTTGCGCTCGAAGCGGTGGCTGTCGTGATAACGCTTCATATCGCGACAGGCTACGGGGCCCTCGGCTCGGTCTGGGGTTGGCCCCTGCTTTTGTCGGTTGTGTTGGGAACGGCTCTCGTAGCCGGTAGTGCCAACGCACTGAACCAGTGGCTTGAGCGTGAGAACGACGCCCGTATGCCTCGCACGTCGAACCGTCCGTTGCCTGCGGCTCGGATGACTCCCACCGATGTGCTTGCCTTTGGTGTATTGACACTAGCGATGGGCGTAACGACGCTTGCCATGTTTGCCGGTTTTTTGCCCGCGGTCATCTCATTGGCAACTTGGCTGGTTTACGTCGCCATTTATACGCCACTCAAAACCCGGTCGTGGACCAACACGGCGGTCGGCGCGATCAGCGGTGCCATGCCTTTGGGAATCGGCTGGACCGCTGGCGGAGGATCGCTGGCCGACCCCTTGGGGTGGTCGCTTGTCGCGGTGCTTTACGTTTGGCAGTTCCCCCATTTTATGGCCATCGCATGGCGCTACCGAGAAGACTACGCCATGGGAGGCTACCAGATGTCTACCGTGCTGGATCCGACGGGTCGTTGGGCCGGATTGCAAGCGGTTATTGGTTCGGCTTTGCTCCTGCCGGTGAGTTGGGCTCCTGTTTTCTGTTCGGAGTCCATCCAACCGGGCGGGTTCCTTATCGCGGCAACCGTGGTGGGTGCCGCGATGCTCGCCGCTTCGGCAGCGTTCTTGCAAAAACCCTGCGACGTATCGGCACGCCGACTCCTGTTAGTCAGCCTCGTTTATCTTCCCGCTTGGCTATTAGCCCTGTGGGTTTCTGGGGCCTGAGATGACCATTCCTGCTATTCGTATCTCTGATCTGCGCCACCGTTATGGTGATCGGGAGGCGCTGCGTGGTTTGTCGCTAGAGATTGCTGAGGGCGAGATTTTTGCTTTGCTCGGCCCCAACGGAAGCGGCAAGACAACGCTCTTTCGGCTCCTTTCGACCCTGCTGCCCGTACAGGGGACGCCTCTTCCGTCTGGCACGATTGAAGTGTTAGGGCATAACGTGACCGACGAACCGGCAGCAGTTCGGGCGGCGCTCGGCGTGGTATTCCAATCGCCGAGCCTCGACAAAAAGCTCCGCGTTGAAGAAAACCTCCGTTGCTACGGTCGGCTGTACGGCTTGGGCGGCAAGGAGCTGCGTGGGCGAATCGATACGGAACTGACGCGTTTTGGGGTTCTCGATCGAAGACGCGACTTCGTAGAAACCCTTTCGGGCGGCTTGCAGCGACGTGTAGAGCTTGCTCAAACCATGTTGCATCGCCCCCGGGTGCTGCTGCTGGACGAACCCTCCACGGGTCTCGACCCGGCAGCCCGGAGCGACCTCTGGCGAGCGCTCAGCGAAGCTCAAGGGGAAGGCGTAACTGTTGTCGTCACAACCCACTTGCTCGAAGAAGCGGAAAGAGCGGACCGGATTGGCATTCTTCACCAAGGCCAGCTTGCGGCGATCGATACGCCGGCCGCTCTGCAAGCCTCGATCGGCGGCGATGCCATCACGCTCCGAACAGACAAGCCAGAAACACTCGCTAAGCGAATCCGCGATCGTTTCGATTGCGAAGTTTCCCTCATCGACGGAGCCCTACGAATCGAAAGTGCCGACGGGTCGGCACTGGCACCGCAACTCTACGAAGCATTCCGCGACCAAATCGAAGAACTAACCATCGGCAAGCCGACCCTCGAAGACGTTTTCATCGCCCGCACAGGACACCGATTCCACAGCGAGGCTGGAACGGCCTAATTTCCAATGAACTACGCTACTTATTCTCCCTCCCTGCCGGTTATAGGAACGCTTGCCCGGCGTGAGTTGGTCCGATTTTTTCGCCAGCGCAGTCGAGTGATAGGGGGCCTTGTGCAACCCGTGCTGTTTTGGCTCCTGTTTAGCGAAGGGCTCCGGGAAAACAGTTTGGGATACGCCCATTTCTTTCCCGGAACGCTGGTGATGATCCTCCTCTTTACGGCGATCTTTGCAACCATCTCAATCATCGAAGATCGCAATGAAGGGTTCTTGCAGGGCGTGTTGGTTGCTCCGATTGCACGTTGGGCGATGGTGCTTGGAAAAGTGGTAGGCGTGGCAATCATTGCCCTGCTGCAAGCGTCCCTGTTCTTGCTGCTGGGCTGGGTGACGGTGCCCGAGGTCATGCCAACCGTTCCGGGCCTTCTGATTTCCCTGGGCGTTATGACTCTGCTGGCCGTGGCACTGACAGCGCTCGGTTTTGTGATCGCTTGGCGAATGGATTCGACGCAAGGTTTTCATGCGATTATGAGCCTGTTTCTTTTGCCGATGTGGCTACTGTCAGGCGCGTTCTTTCGACAGGGTGCCGACGGATTGCTCGGCTGGATTGTTGCGGTGAACCCACTGACCTACGGCGTGGCAGCCCTCCGCTGGAGGCTCATCCCCGGAGACACGGCAGGCCTTCCGAGCGAACCGGTCTGTTGGGGCATCACCGCTATCTTTGCCGCAGTGATGCTCGTCGCTTGTTGGGGCGTTGCGGTTAGACGCTGAGAAACGACCACTTCGCATAATTTCACCCTACCAACGGGATAAACGTAAAAAATGCTATTCGCTGCCCATCCATTGGTTCATGTTAACGCGACGCTCAACACGATTGCGACGCTGCTGCTCGTCGTTGCTTACTTGCTTATCAAGCGAGGCAAGGAACGGGCGCACCAGCGAGCGATGCAGGCGGCGATTGGCGTCTCGGCGGCCTTCCTTGCTTGCTACCTTTACTATCACTTCCAAGTTGGCAGTGTCCGGTTCACGCACCCGGGTGTCGTGAAATATGTCTACCTAACGATCCTCGCTTCGCACATTTTGCTAGCGATAACGGTGCCGTTTTTGGTGGTCTGGTCGGCCTACCTTGGTACCCAAGCGATGAACCGACCGACTGACGCCGACCCGGCTGAAGAAATGTCCTTCCGCCAGCGACACCGTTCGGTGGTCCGCTGGGCCTATCCGATTTGGCTTTACGTTTCTGTGACAGGCGTGATCGTTTACCTAATGCTCTATCATCTCTTCCCCCCTGGGTAAATAACTCCGGCCAAAAGAAAAAATAGAGAACCACGAAGGCACGAAGAAAAAACGCTAATCTTCTAATGCTCTAACTCTCCACTTCCCTTGTGTTAGCGTTCATTAACGGTTCTCTTCCTTTTTTTCTTCTTTGTGCCCTTCGTGGCTTCGTGATTCAGACCTTCCGTCGTTCCGTCGTGGTTCCCCCTATCAACCTGTTGAAAAAGCATGAAATCACCCGAGCGGCCATCCGATGCCAGTTCCGCCCTCTTTTGCCGTAATGGCTGCTAGGCTGTAGACTTACGTAGTGCGTGGGAAGGCGTGTTCTCACAAGGATTAGGATTCTTCTTCTTTCGGACCGAGGCAACAGGATGGACCATCGACGAGCCACTTGGCGCCGGGTGGTCGGTGCGTTGCTCGTTCAGGCGGTTCTGGTGCCCACAGGGTTAGCCCAAAAGGGGCTTGCCCAAGGAGTGAGCAATGAAGTGGCTGCACCAGCCTTCCAGCCACCGACGGCGACGAGCCGAATACGCCGTTTGCTAAAACAGCGCGAAGCCCTGGTGACGGACGAAGCCTGGGACCAGGTGATCGATCTTACCGAAGAGCTACAGTTCGATTTCGGTGACGAATGGTTCGATTCACGTCCTCGCTACGAAACAGTTGCCAACTATTGCCAGCGATTGTTTTTATCGGCCCCTCCCGAAGGCCTCGCTACCTACCGCAGTCGGGTCGATTCTGTTGCTGAGCGCTGGTTGCGCGAAGGGATTGAGCAACTGGACGAATCTTTACTCCGGCGTGTCACAGACGAACTCTTGGCCAGCAGCTATGGCGATGACGCACTGCTTGCCCTCGGGGAATTGGCTCTTGAACGTGGCGATACCGCGGCCGCACGCCGCTACTGGCGACGAATCGATCCCCGTTTGTGGGGGCCCCGTGGCGAACCGATTGGCGTCGCTCTGGCGGACCTTGACCCCAAGGCATCACCTGAACGGCTTGCCAAGGTTTGGAACGCGTTTCCCAGGCCAGAGGACCTACTCGTTTATCCCGACTCCGACGTTCCGATTGCCGACGTGCTGGTGCGTCTCGCCGTCGCTTCACTACGGGAACAGGACACGGCTCGAGCCACCCTTGAACTACGATTGCTTGAGGCGCTTGCGCCCGAAGCATCGGGCCGACTTGCTGGGCGTGTCCAGCCGTATGCCAAGGCGCTCGCTGCTATGATCGAAGCCGCTTCTTCCGTCTCGTCAAAAAACAGTGAACGGCTTGACTCGCTGGATGTTTGGGTATGGCCCGAGGCGGTGACGGCCTCTCGGGCGAATCTTAATGCGCAGCAACAACTTAATCGGCACTTGGCGGCTCGCCAGCAAATGCGGCAGCGCCAGCTTCTTCTCAATCGACAAGCCTTGCTTAGGCAGCGGGGGATAGCTGTGGGAGGTCGCTGGGCGATTCCACCAGCCCCGTTGCCGACGCCTCCGCCGATGGCCGCCGTTGCTTCCGCGAAACAAGTTGTTTTTGTCGATGCCAAGGGGCTACGTAAAATCGATGTTGCGACCGGCAAGGCTTCGGCAATTCGCTTGCCGGGGGATCCCGCGCCCAAAGAAAATCCCGCCGGGCCCGCGCTGCCCGTCGCAGGACAACAGGGGGGGAATCGAATCGTTCTCAACGGGGGAAAGGTCGTCCTCCGTGGCGGTGTCCGAATTCAAGGTGGCCAAATCCAATGGTTCGGCGGCCAACAACAAGTGGGGCGTCGCAACCCGTTATCGCAACCACAGGTCCTCCCCCAGGCACTCGCAATCGCAGGCGATCTGCTTTATGCCGTTCGATCTGAAATGGTCACCAAGCGGACCGAACGGCGCATTCTCCGCGTACGGCAAGAGACGCTCGTAGGGCTCGATCTTACGAGCGATGCGAAACTTGTTTTGGAAATCAAGGCCGAGGAGATTGAAAAGGGACAGACGTTTCGTTTTGGAGGGCCGCCAGTGATTCGTGGCGATCGACTCTACCTTCTGCTCACCGACCATGAGACGCTCGCACGGCTTTCGGTCGCTTGTTTCTCTCGGGACAATGGAAGGCTAATATGGCGCACACCGATTGGCACCGGCCAGCCGCTTGTCCGCGGGGGGGGGGCTCGTCGCTCGATTACCCTTGCCGGTGATACGGTCTACGTCGCCACGAATCTTGGAGCGGTCGTTGCGCTCGAGGTGGCAACGGGCCGGCTTCGTTGGCTGGCTCCCTACGAGCGCCTGCCGATGACAGCGATGCGAATAAGCCGGGAAGCGTCCCCTTGTGTCGTACAGGGCGACCGATTGTTTGTTGCCCCGACAGATTCGCCCAACTTGATGGCCCTCGATACGGTAGCCGGCCGCCGGTTGTGGACAGCAAAGAAGCCGGAAGGGGATTTATCGGTCGTTGGGGTCGTCGAAAAATCCTTAGTGCTCGCCGGTCACCGAGTTGCAAGTTACGGAGCGGCCACTGGCCGTGAGCAGTTTGTTTGGCCCGAAAGCGACCATGCGGGCATCCGTGGCAAAGGCCACGCCTTGATTGCTGGGCGCGAAATCTTCTGGCCGACAGGCGACCGGGTGTTTATCCTAAATCCTACAACAGGCCGTTTCACCCGCCCGCCGATTGATCTTGAGCCGCTCGGCAACGAAGGGGCCAATCTTTTTCTCGCAGGCCAACAACTGGTCGTCGCGGGGCCTGAGAAAATCAACCTTCGTGGTCCGATTCCTTTGCTTCAGAAGGAACCGGGGCCTGGCCTGTCGCGTTTAAGCAGGGAGGCTTTTGCGGCATCCCGTGACGACCTCTTGGTGATTCACTCCGGGCGGTGACTTTTCCGGCTCGCCCTTTACAGTATTTGACTTTAACCCCTCTTCGACATGTCCCTCCCTTCTTCTGATATCGAAGCGATCGAGCAACTGGGCGATACCCACCGCCGTCTTACGAGCGAACTGGGCAAAGTGATCGTTGGCCAGCAGAGTGTTATTGAGCAATTGCTGATTGCCCTTTTCTCACGTGGCCACTGTGTGCTGGAAGGCGTGCCGGGACTTGCCAAGACGCTGCTCATTCACACGCTTGCCGACGCGCTGTCGCTTGACTTTAGCCGTGTGCAATTCACGCCGGACCTAATGCCAGCGGACATCACGGGCACCGAAGTCATCCAAGAAGACAAAGCAACCGGCACTCGGGAGTTTCGTTTCTTGCCGGGGCCCCTCTTTGCCAACATCGTTTTGGCAGACGAAATCAACCGAACGCCCCCCAAGACCCAAGCTGCCCTCTTAGAGGCAATGCAAGAACGCCAAGTCACAATCGGCGGCGAACGGCACGCGCTTCCCAACCCCTTCTTCGTACTTGCCACACAGAACCCGATTGAGCAGGAAGGCACTTATCCGCTTCCCGAAGCCCAGCTCGACCGGTTCATGTTCATGGTCCAAGTCGATTACCCGACCGAAGCTGAAGAGCTGGCGATTGTCAAACAGACGACCACCGACGTAAAGGCCACGGTCAATGCGACCGTCAATGCGGAGGAGCTGCAAGCCATGTCGCACTTGGTGCGTCGCGTACCGATTGCCGACCATTTGGCACAGTACGCCATTCGTTTAGTTCGGCAGACACGCGTCAACAGTGACGGGGCCTCAGAGATGGTACAGCGCTATCTAAGCTGGGGTGCCGGGCCACGAGCGAGCCAGTTCTTGGTCTTGGCCGCCAAGGCACGCGCCGCGCTGCACGGTCGGCATTGCGTTGAACTGAACGATCTCAAAGCGATCGCCCATCCCGTGTTGCGGCACCGCATCGTGACGAACTTCAATGCCGAAGCCGACAGTGTCACACCCGACGACGTCATCGACCGCCTCATCGAAAGCACCCCCGCCGAAGCGGCAGCCTAAACAATAATGGAAGTCAAAACAATGAAAAATATCCATGCCGTGTATGAAAATGGGCTCTTCCGACCCACCGGGCCCGTTGAACTACCTGACCATTGTGAAGTGGAGTTCGTCCCGAGGATCATAAGGCAATCGGACGACGCGCAGCACGTGGAACGAGTGACGGAGATACTCGAGCGACGTGCCAATTCAGAGCAAAGCGATATCGCCGAGCGTCATAATGAGCATCAACCATGACGACTGTCTTCCTTGATACCGTCGGCTTGTTAGCCCTATGGGATGAAGCAG
>JAJRUA010000125.1 GCA_024278035.1 Planctomycetota bacterium
AACCTTGCTCACCACGATCGAAACCTGTCGACAGCAAGATCGAAACGTCTTTGATTTCGTTACCCAAGCCGTTCAAGCACGCTTTGATGGGGAAAACTCGCCATCGTTGCTCACCGGGGCGTGAACGGTTACGAAACAAGGACAATGTCAATGTTACCTGCCGATCCGCCCTGCTTATCCTTCAAACGAACTTCGGCTAGCGATGTCCATTGGGTACCCTTGCGAAAGAAGAAATCTGCCGCATCATCAGCGATGATCCAATTCTGACGAAATCGTACAGGACACGTAATCGCAAGTTCGTTACCGTCAAAAATACTACAAGTTCCCAAGGGGTCGTTTGCCTTATCTTTCGTGCAATTCGGAACCTTGTTGTTGAACGGACAAAGGCGTTTGCTGCGGTACCGGATTGCTAGCTCCGAGTGATTATCAAACGGATAGCCAAATACCTCTGCTAACGGGTGAGAGGGGATGATTTCGGAGGGGCTATTTTTGCGGTTTCTTGTCATCCGGAAAATTGTACCAGATCAGGTGCAAACCTGCCTGAGGAGAAGGCCAAAAATACTTCCCCCCGTACCTGGTGCGTCTCGGGGAACTGAGTCCGCTTTCCTTGCTTCTCCCAATCGGCCAATTGGACCAGAACGACATGGGCCTCAGTGATTGCCTCGGCCAAAATCTAATGCGACCAGCGGGCGAAGGTTGCTGAAGTCAATGAAAGAGAGAAGACGATTAGCAAGCCGCTCGGCTCGGGCACTGCCATCGCATTCGATGCGATGGCGTTGGTATCGCCAAACGTGCTGACCCAGAGTGCGTAATCGTTTCCATCGACCACGCCATCCGCATTGCCGTCGGCTGCTAGGCCAAATGCTGTCTGGCCAAGCTGATCTCGCCAGACGGTGTAGTCGGCGGCATCCACCACGCCGTTGTCGTTGTAGTCGCCGCGTAGGCCATCGCGGACGATGAAATTGTCGAAGTAGGCGGTTCCTACTTGAGACTGCGAAGCGGCGTCTCCTCCGGCAGCGAAAGCAACGATGTCAGCATCCGTTAGTCGGTCGATACCCAATTGGCCATCGACAAACCCTGTTGTAGCAATCAACGTGCCATTGAAGTAGGCGTTGTAAGTATCGGAACCAAAATCAAGTTCTAAGCGAAAACGATCCCACTCGCCGTTGGTTGCGAAGGCCGAGGTCGTAATAAGTACGCCCGACCCTCCTTCCTGGATCAACACGTCACCCGTCGTCGCATCGACTCCAAAAGCTGCGAGCGTAGCAATGGGTGCGATCGTATCGTCGAACACATTGACACCAAAAAAGGGACCAAACCCTGTCGCGGCACCCGTTGCATTGACAAGCATATCCCATTCGATCGACACGTAGCGTCCTGAAGGGGGCGGAGCGATTAGCTTGGCCCAAAAGCGATCGGAGAGGGCCGTCCGATCGACTTGAAGTGCCTGCGAACCGGATTTCACCACGCTGCTCTGAACAACTGCCGTACTCCCTCCCGAGCCAGCGTTCAACCATTGCTGTTGGCCATCAAGGGTGCCGGTGGTGAAAGTGGGAGACTCAAATCCGGCGGAATCGACCAGGACGATTGCCTCGGAAGTTCCTGCTGTCAGGCCAACACCCGCGGCAACTAACAAGCCGGGTAGCCAGCCAACGAGCGTACGTAAAAAGCTCTTCATAGTTGTTGTTCGGGGCAGCAGAATTGGCAGGTTGATCGCAGGTTTAGCATCGCAGCGAAAAGAAGTCAGAATAGCCTTCCTCCCTAGTATAAGCTGGCAGTGAAGTCGCCGACAGCACCCCTGGGGTTGTCAGTCTAAAAAAGCGAAGCCGGCTGGTGAACCGTCAGAATACCCCCTTCTAGGATTCCAAGCAAGGAATTGACCGAAGTCTTTTCTACACAACCACTTATATTGGCTGACTGGACTTCGATTGAGACCCAACGAGAGGGAGGAAGATCGCCTTAAAGGTTTTCCTAACCCGCAAACTCGGCGCAACCGATACCGAATGACAGGGCTGTTGATATGCCCGCAGTGATTGAAGCTTTTTATCCTCACGAACACGTCTGCTAGCGACGCCATGGTCAACCGCTTACCCGTACTTGCTGTGCTGCTTTGCCTCGGGGCGATGCTTCCTGGCTGCACGGTTTGTCAGCTTGCGAAGCTAGTCAGCCTTGAGGAACCGGGCATTTACAACACGAAAAAAGATCAAAAAATTAGCCTTGTTACCTACCGGGCTCTTGCTGACGAGGCTTGGGCGGAGACGGGAGCCATTTGTCCTGAGGATTGCACTTCGGCTGATTTCAGTTGGGGCTTCCGCGAAGGGTTCGCCGAGTACGTCTACGCCGGCGGATCGGGCGAGGCCCCTGCCTTGCCTCCTCGCTCTTACTGGCAGTCAGACATGCGAACGGCTGAAGGAGCGAGGGCGGTCCGCAGTTGGTTCCAAGGATACCGTTACGGCGCCCAAATGGCTCGTGAGGGAGGTTATCGCCAGACAGCAACCGTCACGGCCTCGGCCTCCGTGCGTGACTGCGATGCCTGTGGAAGGCCTGGCGGGTGTGGCGAAGAGGGATGTAATACGTGCTCATTGGCAGAGGGGGGGCGTCGGGATGTCGCCTCACCTTTCGAGATTAGTGGCCCTACTTTCCAGCAGCCAGAACTACAGCAACCCAACAGGATCACTCCGGAAGGGTTCGTCCCTGCTCAGGAGAGTTTACCAACTCCCCCAACAGCACCGCCACTTCCGTTGCTTGAGCCATCCAACAAGCCATCAAATAAGACGGTGCCGAATGAAACGGTGCCAGACGGTCCGGTACCGAGTGGTGAGGAACTCGATTTGCCCCTCATCTTCGGCACCAGTGCTTGGAAGACAAGTTCTCCTTCCTTCCCGGCTAGCCGACCGCCTTCCTCGTTGCGAGGAGACTCCTACGAGCGTCCCTCGAAGCGGTCCCCATCGGTCCGATCTGCCGACTTCGAGACACGCAAGGTTCCGTCCCAAAAGCATTCCGTGTCACAAGCCTTTTTCCCTCTTGTGAGATAGATATCTCCTTGACGGGGCACTAGACGAGGCTGATTTTCTTCTATGACATATCAATTTTCTTACTCCATGAATGTCGCCAGCTCCTATCGACGCCGACTCGTCCTAGGGATTGCCCTAGTATCCGTTGCGCTCCTCAGCGGCTGTGCTGCCTTTACCAACCCCGTCGCAAACGGAATTCCTGTCCGATTGTTGCCGGACGAGTTGCTTGCCGAATCTCGTGAGAACTTTGAGCCGATCGATTTGGCCATGTTGCGGCAAGCACCTCCCGAGGCCTTTACACTGGATGTCGGCGATACGCTTGGCGTCTACATCGAAGGAATCATTGGCGATGAGAATACGCCTCCTCCGGTTAATCTAGCGGCCTCATCGGATGAGCCTCCCGCGATTGGTTATCCGTTTGCCGTACGCGCAAACGGGACGGTTTCCTTGCCTCTCGTCAATCCGATCATGGTTGCCGGCCTGTCGATTGAAGAAGCCGAAGAAGAAGTAAAGAAAGCCTATCGCAAGCAGAAAATCATTCGTGCAGAAGAAGAAAACCCGCGGATCATTGTCACGCTCCTACGCTCTCGAACGGTTCGTGTGTTAGTGGTGCGCGAAGATGGTTCGACGCCCGGCATTACGGTTCGCAACCAATCGATTCGAGGATTTGGCGGGGGTAGCACTAGCTTCGGAGGCGGAGGCGGAGCCTCGGGCAATGCGCTTGAGCTTCCCATTTATGAAAACGATGTCCTCAACGCACTCACCAGCACCGGCGGCTTGCCGAGTATTTCATCAACCCAAGAAGTGGTGATCTACCGCGGCTATGCCACAGGAGAATCTCTCACGGGCAATTACGGTAGGGTCCCCTCCCCAGAAGCAGTAGGGCAACAAGCGGACGACGGAAGGCGTGTCATACGCATCCCCTTCCGCCAACGATGCGGCTCGACCGTAACCATCCCGCGCGAAGACATCATCCTTCAAGATGGCGACATCCTTACCGTTCGCGCGCGTGAACCTGAGTTTTTCTATACCTGTGGTCTGTTGCCGGCAGGTGAGCAAGCCCTTCCCACCAATTATGATTTGACCGTCGTCGAAGCGGTCATGCGTTCGCGGGGGCCACTTATCAACGGTGGTATCAACAGTAACAACTTCAATGGCAACCTTGTCGGCAGTGGTGTTGGCAATCCCTCTCCAAGCCAACTTACAGTTCTTCGTCAGTTACCCAATGGCCAGCAGGTCAATATCCATGTTGACATGAACGAAGCGCTTCGCGACCCACGCCTGAACATTCTTGTTCAGGCCGACGACATCTTGCTGCTACAAGAGAACCGCGACGAAGCCTTGACTCGTTACTTCTATAGCAACGTGCTCCAAGCCAACTTCTTCTTCCGCTTCCTCAACCGAGGCGACGCCACGGGAACGGTGGCATTGACGGGTCCCTAGCCTTCGGGGTTTCATTCATTGTTTTCGTCACTGCTTTCTCTGGGCAGACTCGATTTACACGCCAACTCAAGACGCTAGAACTACCCATTATGAAAGCCTTTGAAGCGGTCCAGCTCTATTTCCACCAAGCGGCTGACGAGCTGGGAATGGATGCATCGATGCGTAAGCTTCTCATCACGCCCGAGCGTGAGATGACGGTTCAGATCCCGCTGCGCCGTGACGATGGGACGCTCGAAACGCTGATCGGCTATCGGGTGCAGCACAATAGCGCCCGAGGGCCCATGAAGGGGGGCTTGCGCTACCATCCGGCGGTTGATCTCGACGAAGTGCGCGGGTTGTCTTCTCTCATGTCTTGGAAGACGGCCATTGTGAACCTCCCTTACGGCGGCGCCAAAGGAGGGATTTCGGTCGATCCACGTAGCCTTAGCCTTGCTGAAAGAGAGCGGGTCACTCGCAAGCTGGTGGATGCGATTCACGAAGTGATCGGCCCCGATACGGATATCCCGGCTCCTGACATGGGAACCGGCCACCAAGAGATGGCCTGGATCATGAACCAGTACAGCAAGTACCACGGCTTCAACCCGGGCGTTGTCACGGGCAAGCCGGTCGAGCACTATGGCATTCCTGGCCGCGAAGAGGCGACGGGCCGAGGTGTCGGCGTGCTGACACTCAAAACGCTTGCCCGCCTTGGTCGCAAAGCACCCGGCACCACGATCGCGATGCAAGGGTTCGGCAATGTGGGCCTTCATGCTGCTAAGTTCCTGAGCGAGGCCGAGTGCAAGTTCGTTGCTCTTAGTGACCATACGTGTGCTCTTTACAATCCCAAGGGAATCGACGTGGCTGCTGCGATCCACCATACGCTTGAAAACAATGGCAATCTCGAAGGGTTCCAAGGTGGCAAGCTGATCCCGGGCGAAGAGCTTCTTGAACTGGAAGTGGATGTTCTCATCCCGGCAGCCATTGGCGGGGTGATTCACAAAGAAAACGCCCCTCGTATCAAGGCCCCTATCCTCATTGAAGCGGCCAACGGACCGGTTCGTCCTGAAGCGAATGAGCTGCTCAACGAGCGGGGTATCATGATCTTGCCCGGCGTTCTGGCGAACGCAGGAGGGGTCACAGTTAGTTACTTCGAGTGGGCACAGAACCGACAGTTCTATCGCTGGACTCTGGATCGGGTTCGCAGCGAACTCGACCATACGTTGATCCATGCTTTCGACGAAATATGGGAGCGTTCCAAGGAAAGCAACCTACCGCTCCGTACGACGGCGTTCATGCTCGGCATTGAGCGGGTCGCCCGTGCTGCCCAAATGGCAGGTCTTGCGTAAGGCGAAACGCGGGGCGAGCCAGTAGTGGCGTCCGGTGTCGCGTTGGGTCCGTGCCAGGATGGCCCGGCTATAGCCGGGCCATCCTGGCACGGACGGGCGTCCCCCCCCTCGAAAGCGTGCCCCCTATGGTAAACTCTCGACACCCCCCCGACTTCTTGGCTAAAAGGCTCCCACTGCGATGAAAAATCATACGGTTCGTGTTTACCCGTCGGCTCAGACTCCTGCGAAAGAGGACCAGTTGGCTTGGAAATTGGCGCAGGTGGCATCGGACAGCGCTAATGTGGACGACGCGGCGGCGGAGATGGTCGTGAACCGGGTGATCGATAACGCAGCGGTCGCGCTGGCGGCCATTGATCGGACGCCGGTGCGGGCTGCCCGAGCACAGGCACTGGCGCATCCGCGAGAGGGGGGGGCAACACTGATGGGCGTCCCCAGCGACCAGCGATTTGAGGCGGAGTGGGCCGCTTGGGCGAACGGCGTGGCCGTGCGAGAACTCGATATGCACGACACCTACTTGGCGGCCGACTATTCGCATCCGGCAGATAACATTCCGCCAATTCTGGCCGTGGCGCAGCAGTGTTTTCGGACAGGAGGCAGCAGATCGGGGGCCGATTTGGTTCGGGCGATCCTGGTTGCTTACGAAGTGCAAATCGCCTTGGTCAAGGGGATCTGTTTGCATGAGCATAAGAAAGACCACATCGCCCACCTGTGCCCCGCCCAGGCGGCAGGCATTGGCACGCTGCTAGGCCTTTCGACCGAGACGATTTATCAAGCGATTCAGCAAGCGGTTCACGTTTCGTTCAGCACTCGACAATCTCGCAAAGGAGAGATTTCAAGTTGGAAGGCGTATGCCCCGGCCCATGCGGGGAAGTTGGCTATCGAGGCGGTCGATCGGGCGATGCGCGGCGAACGGAGCCCTTCGCCCATTTATGAAGGAGAGGATAGCGTGATTGCCTACATGCTTGACGGGGCGAAAGGGCTCAACGGGGCAAGTGATGAGTACACGGTCTCACTCCCCGAGGCGGGCGAGCCTTGCCTCGCGATTCTGGAGTCTTACACCAAGGCCCATTCAGCAGAGTACCAAGCGCAAGCGATTATCGATCTTGCTTTCCGCCTACGAGAAAAAATTGCCGATACCGAAGGAGGAACCGAAGCGATCGAGAAGGTCACGCTCCACACGAGCCACCATACTCACTACGTGATCGGCACCGGGTCGGGCGATCCGCAAAAGTTCGATCCCCAAGCATCGCGTGAGACGCTCGACCACAGCATCATGTACATTTTTGCGGTGGCGCTGGAGGATGGCACTTGGAGCCATGTCGATAGTTACGCTCCGGAGCGGGCCGCCCGTGCCGAGACGGTGCGATTATGGCAAAAAATTGAGACGGTTGAGGAAGCTGCGTGGACCGAGCGGTACCATCATACGGATCCGTCGAAAAAGGCGTTTGGCGGGCGCGTCGAGATTTTGCTAAAGAATGGCGAGCGAATCGTTGATGAGTTGGCGCTGGCGAACGCCCATCCTGCCGGAGCAAAGCCGTTCGCGCGGCCGGATTACATCGAAAAATTCCGCACGCTGACCGAGGGAGTGATCGCACCGGAAGAGGCGGCCCGCTACCTCGATCTTTGCGAACGGTTGGCGCAGCTTAGTTCGGAAGAGATAGGAACGCTCAATGCCCAGGTCCCCGAAGGATCGATAGGTTCACTGGTCCGTGATACGGAGGGGATTTTTTAGAAAAACAAGGATTGGCGAGCGGTGGGCGTAAGCCTACCGATGAACCGATGGACGACTGCGCAGGAAAGCGACAGCCGACCCACGGCAATCTTTCACAGCTCCCAAAAAAACCGCTGAAACTGATCGCTGACGGCTCTTCCAACCACCGTGCTCGATCCCTTCCCGAGAAATTTCCCAATGGCCAATTCCAATTTTCCCGCCTGTCCACTGGCTGACTGCCGCCGGCGGTTTCGCACGAGCTTAATCAGTGGAAAGCTCCATCGGCTGCCGGGGGCCTTCTCGCCGCTTGTGGCAATGTTGGTCGAACGGCTGGGGTTTGAGGGCGTTTATGTTTCAGGCGGGGCGATCTCGGCCAACATGGGGCTCCCCGACATTGGCCTGACAACACTCACCGAGGTAACGACCCAGGCAGGCGCCATTGCGCGGGCGACGAGCCTGCCGACCATCGTTGATGCGGACACGGGCTTCGGCGAGCCGGCCAACGTCGCCCGTACGGTGCGTGCCTTGGAGGGAGCCGGCCTGTGCGGCCTGCACCTGGAAGACCAAACCATGCCTAAGAAATGCGGGCACCTCGACAGCAAAGCGCTGGTGGCTCCCGAAGAGATGGTCCGTAAAATCCGTGCGGCAGCCGATGCGAAGATCGATCCGAACTTTTTGTTGATCGCCCGAACCGACGCCCGAGCGGTGGAAGGGATGGATGCGGCCATCGACCGGGCGAAGCGTTATCTGGACGCGGGGGCAGAGATGATTTTTCCTGAGGCACTGGCCGACGAACGGGAGTTTGAAGTTTTCCGTCAAGCGATCGACGCGCCGCTGCTGGCCAACCTGACCGAGTTTGGTAAGTCCGAGTTGCTCACGACTGAGCAGCTTACGAACCTTGGCTACAACGCGGCGATCTATCCGGTGACTTCGCTCCGGCTGGCGATGCGGGCGATTGAGACGGGCCTCAAAGAGCTGATAGATGCGGGCACGCAGCAGGGGGCCGTCCCCCATATGCAGACGCGAGGGGAACTGTACGAATTGCTTCGCTACGACGCCTACGAGAAACAAGACCGCGATTTGCTTGAAGCGGATTGAAAGTCACGAGGGGGACGACTCGGAATCGTCCGCATTGTAGGGGGGCGAGTTCCCTTCGATTTCGCACAGGGCGTTGTGCGCGGCACGCTGCTCCGCCTCTTTTTTGCTACGCCCCCAGGCGGCGGTAAACTTGCGTCCGCTAATTTCTGCGATGACAAGAAAGCACTTGCTGTGGTCGGGGCCCTTTTCGTTAATGACTTGATAGTTGGGCGTGACGCCGCCGTCTCGTTGGGCCTGCTGCTGGAGCTGTGACTTGTAGTTTTCGCCCGCTCCGCTTGCGGCAGCAAGTTCAATCTCGGGTTCCATGCAGTCCAGAACCCATCGCTCGGCTGCTTCGCGCCCGCCATCAAGATAAAGGGCCGCGACGAGTGATTCGAACACGTCGGCCAACACGCTACGTGGCACATTCGGAGCGGTCGTCATTCCTTTGCCGAGGATCAAGAAGCGTTCGAGCCCAAGTCGCTCGCTGATCTTCGCACAAGTTTGCCGGCTCACGACGACGCTCTTGAGCTTCGTGAGATCACCTTCCAGGAACTGGGGGAAATCGGCATAGAGCCGCTCGCAGACGACCGACCCCAGGATCGCGTCTCCCAGGAACTCCATCCGTTCGTTCGACGAAAGCCGGTGATCGGCCCCCGAAGCGTGGGTCAACGCCGATTCCAGAAATGCCCGATCCCGGAATCGATAGCCAAGCACCCGCTCACATTCGTCGTAGTCAACGATGGTGGCGGAATCGTTGGGCATGCGAAAACCTTCGGGAGAGTCGAACTAGCTAAACGGTAGTGGTAAAAATAGCGGGGAAGAGGCCCCAGGGTCAATCGTCCGCCAAGGGGTCCTCAAAGCGATTTTGGCGATTCCCCCTGCCTAGCTAGTCCGATTACACTATCAGACACTCGGCCCCCTCCCGATTTCCGACAAACGGCGCTACTCCGATGAATACGCTCTTTCTTCCCGAACTTCGTGAGATGATCGCCACGGGCGATGAGGCGGGTTTGCGCGAATTTTCTGAAGCCATCCACCCGGCACGAGCAGCCGAGTTTATGGAGGGGCTCAGCGCGGGCGAATCGTGGCAAATCCTTAGGGCCGCCGAGCCTGAAACCCGTGCCCTGGTGTTTGGTTTTCTCGATGAGCCCAAACAAGAGCAGCTTGTCGAACAAGTCGCCCGCCAAGAAGGGCCGGAAGAGATTAGCCAACTCCTGGCGGATCTACCCGCCGACGACCGGGTGGACCTGCTCAACGACATTGACGAGGCGGTAGCCAATGACCTCATGTCGCTCTTCGACCAGGAAGACCGGCGTGAAACGATTCGATTACGCAGTTTCCCGGAAGAGACCGCCGGGGCGATGATGACGACCGAAGTGGCCCGCCTGCCGGAAGGGCTAACCGTTACCGCAGCCCTGGCAGAAATTAGTCGCCAGGCACAGGACCTTGAGACGATCTATTACAATTATGTGATCGACCAAGAGGACCGACTGGTGGGGCTCGTCTCCGCCAGGGAGCTTGTTACGCATTACTTGAGGCCGGACACGCCCATCGCCGATTTTATGCAGCGCGACGTCGTGACGGTCCAGGCGATGGACGACCAAGAAGCGGTTGCCGAGAAGGTTGCCGATTACGACTTTCTTGCGATTCCGGTCGTGGACGATAGCCACCGCTTGCTCGGTATTATCACGCACGATGATATCATTGATGTCTTCCGTGCCGAGGCGACCGAAGACGCGCTGCTTGGGGCGGGTGTCGCGCCGCTTGAAGAGGGCTATCTCCGTTCGCACTGGTTTCGGCTTGTTTGTAACCGGGGTCTTTGGCTCAGTGTGCTGTTTTTTGCGGCGTTATTAACCGCTCTTGCCCTGCGGAGCTATGAAGCCGATTTCCAGAAAGTGAGTTGGTTGGTGCTCTTCATTCCGCTGATTATCTCCAGCGGGGGCAACACGGGTAGCCAATCGGCAATGTTAGTAATCCGCAGCCTGACGGATGGTGAATTGACGGTGGGCGATTGGTTTCGTGTGATTCGACGGGAGCTGCTCATGGGGCTTTGCTTAGGCGGGGTACTTGCCGTAGCAGGTTTTGGGAGCGCTTGGCTACTAACCCGCAATCCGCCCGATGCCTTCGTAACCGAAAACGGTGCCGTCGTTGCAGACATCGCCCCGACGATGACTGAAGTGCTTGTCGTGCCGATCACGCTGCTGCTGGTCGTCGTTTGTGGCACGCTATGCGGTGGCACCCTGCCACTGCTCTTTCAGCGATTGGGGCTCGACCCGGCGCTGATGAGCACCCCCTTCGTGGCGGGCATTATCGACATCGCAGGAATCGTCATTTATATGACGGTCGCCGTAGCCATGATCGATAAGTTATAGCCGGGTAAGCGATTCGCTGAGAAACGGAACGCTTTTTTGCTCACACATCCAGCAGCGGATGTCCGACGTACATCTGTAAAATCTGGCTCTGCACTTTGATGGCACGGACCAGCACCCAGATTTGATCTTGGCTAAAGCTTTTGGGGTCCGACTTGGCTAGTTCTTCTAGTTCGTCGGTCATGGCCGCGTGCTGATCGGTTGCGAATTGGAGCTTGAGGCCCGTCTCTTGCCAAGCTTCTTGCAGATGACTGCTGTCGGAGAGCGATTCGAGATCGTCGTTGTTGTTCGTTAGCAACAAGCAAAGCCTCGCCACATCTTGGGGTGATGCCTCGGGCTGGATTTGCTGGATTCGCTCGGCAAGTTGGTGGCAAGTCATTTCAATCGAGCCACCTGGAAAGTGGCACTGAGGTCGTGCGACGGTGTCTTACATGACAGAGTGACAGCCGCTCCGGCGGCAGGTGATACGTAACCCTAGCTTGGGGGAGAGTGCCAGTGACCTCGGATTCCTTTGATCTCTCCCGGGCCTTATTGCCAAACGGTCCGGCTGGAACGATTGCATCACCTCAAGGGCCCAAAAGGAACGTTCCTGCGTCCCTACAGCAAGGCTGCGGCCAACCGCGTGACTGAAACCTTTGGCAGTCGTCTTGTCCTTTTTCTTCTGGTCGATTTGTCCCTTGAGCCGCTGAACCTCGTCGGCAAGCGACTGCCTATCGGAGCTGAGTGCCTCGACGACGTTCGGCAACTTCTCAAACGCCTGCGCGACCACTGGATTCAACGCCCAGCGCTAGCCAGTTGCTGCTCGATCTTCGACAATACGGTTTGCTCGTCCAAACGGTTCATGCTTGTTTATACGCAATAGGCAAGCCGATGGCCTGCTAGCATTTGAGAAGATACCGAGAACGGTTACACTCAATTTTTCTCTTACTTCGCTTCGCTACACCTCCAACACGAATTAAAGAAACCTTGGACCTCTTGAAGGGACTCAACGAGCCGCAGTGCGAAGCGGTTCGGCACGTCGATGGCCCTCTGCTCATCCTGGCCGGACCGGGCAGTGGAAAGACACGTGTCGTGACGCACCGCATTGCCAATTTGCTATCGCGCGGTGTGCCGGCTCGAAACCTGCTCGCACTCACGTTCACCAACAAAGCGGCTGCGGAGATGCGCAACCGGGTGGAACGCCTCGCCCCCGGCGAACGGGTTTGGCTCGGCACGTTCCACCGCTTCGGGGCCCAGTTCCTGCGAAAGTATGCCGACCGGGTCGGTCTCGATCCGAATTACACGATCTACGACATGAGCGACGCCCGGCAGACGCTCAAGCGGGTGATCGAAGCGGAGCAAATCCCGACGCACGACTACCCCCCCGACCGAATCGCCTCGGCCATCAGCAGTGCCAAGAACAAGCTGATCACCGCCGCCAAGTACCAGCCCCGCCCGGGTAACTTGCTGGGCAAAGTCGTTGCTCAGGTTTATCCTGCCTACCAAAAACGCTTGCTCGATTCTTCAGCCGTTGATTTTGACGATCTGCTGCTGCACGTTGCACAACTTTTGCACGACGATTCTGAATTACGTTCGGAACTCGATGAGCGTTATCGCTACGTCATGGTCGATGAGTACCAAGACACAAATCGCGCGCAGTATGTCATCCTACGTGCCCTGTGCGTCGACTATCCGAATCTTGCCGCCACAGGCGATCCCGACCAGTCGATCTATGGCTGGCGAGGAGCCGACCTCAACAACATTCTTGAGTTCGAGTCCGATTTCCCGGATGTGAAAATCGTACGGCTTGAACAGAATTACCGTAGCACTGGAAGCATTCTGCGTGTCGCCGACTCGCTGATCTCCAACAACCAACGCCGCAAGGCGAAGTCGCTCTTCACCGAAAATTCGCTCGGCACGCCCGTTCGACTGGTTACGTATGCGGACCAATACGATGAGGCGCGCGGCATTGCTGATGCCATTCGAGCAGCGGTTACTAGCGGCGAGCGACGTTACAGTGATTTCGCCATCTTCTATCGGATGAATGCTCTCTCCCGATCGATCGAACGGGCACTCCGGCACGAGCAAATCCCCTTTCAGATGGTTCGGGGGCAAGAGTTCTACCAGCGGCGTGAGATTCGCGACATCCTTGCCTATTGCCAGCTAATCAACAACCCGAAAGACGATTTAGCGTTTGAGCGAACAGTCAATTCACCCACCCGAGGGATCGGCAAGAAGACACTCCAGCGGCTTGCTGACTATGCCTATCGCTATGGCCTCTCAATGCTGAGCGCCGCTCGTGAAGCGGCCCAGGTAGAAGGCCTTTCCAAACGAGCAGCGGGACAAGTCGCGAAGTTCGTTGCCATTATGGATCGGCTCGATCCGTACGTCGCAGGCCCCGCAGAAGAAGCGGTTGGAGCCGTTCTTACCGAGTCGGGCTATCGCGAGCATTTGGCTCAAAGCGACTCCGAGGAAGACCTCAACCGGTTGGCGAACATCGAGGAACTCCTCACCGACGCCCGGCAGTTCGACGAACAACGGGAAAAGGAAGAAGACGACAACGAGCCGCTCGGAAGTTCTCTCGAAGGCTATCTCGAACGTGCCTGGTTGGTAAACGAAACCGACTCTTGGGACGAAGAGACTGCCAAGGTTACGCTGATGACGCTTCATGCGGCGAAAGGCTTGGAGTTCCCTGTTGTTTTTCTGATGGCGGTCGAAGATGGCATTTTGCCTCACGAGCGTTCCAGCTCTGATCCCGACCAATTGGAAGAAGAACGCCGTTTGGCGTTCGTCGGCATCACTCGTGCTGAAAAGGAGCTGCAACTGAGCCATGTCCTGGCCCGCGACTTCCGTGGGCAACGACAGATTGCGATCCCGAGCAGTTTTTTGATGGAGTTGCCCCGCGATGAAATGAACTGTGCCGAGGCACGCGCCGAAGACGACTGGGAACTCGAAGGTTGGGACCAAGGCGATCCGATTGCCGATGAATACAACCAAGATGTGTTGCCTAGCGTGCCGGAGAGCGAGGAGGGAATCCAATCTGCCTCGGGAGCGGACCTCACCTCTTCTGTGACCACAGCGGCAACCATGGTAGGCGATGACATGGCGGGCGATGACGCAGCAAACGTCCCCAGCGTCTCGCCCGATGCGTTCCGTGTCGGCATGGCGGTGATTCACCCCGACCTGGGTCCTGGGAAAGTTATCACCCTTAGCGGTTCCGGCAAGGGCCGCCGTGCAACGGTGGGTTTCCCCACGGCGGGGGAGAAACGCTTTGTGCTTGCGTTCAGTCCGTTAAGACCCGCTTATTGAGTCCTGCGACAGGCCTCAATAAAAGCGGATGGACCAGTTCTCCGATTCATGCCAATCCTAACATCCTAGGCGGAACACGGCAGAGCAGTAGGAATGTCTCTCCCTAGCGACAACACCGCCGTAAGGCCTATTATGGGATAATAATGCGAGACCATCTTCCTAAAGTCCTTTGTATTGCTCCCTTCAACAATCCACATATTATTCCGGTATACGATGCCTTCGCAAAGACAAGACAGCTAAACGTCAGGCGGGCTTCTCTTCGTCCTTTAGCACAAGCTCGTATCGACATGGGCTGGGAGGAAATGGATAGCCATTCTTCCTATTTGCAGCCATGGAGGCGGCGTGGGGACCGTTTCGCTTACGCCCGTGAACTTTGGGCCAGCGACATCGTTATCTTTCCAGGATTCTTTCACTTCAGGACCTTACCCTTCCATCACTGGCTCCGTAGGTTAACGGGTAGGAAATCCTTCCTATGGTCGGAGTCATTTAAGTATCACCCCCGCACTCTCAGCAAACCTCGATCGAGAATTCTTCTTGAGAAGTATCTTCTCATGCCTTGCAACACAAAAAAAGTATCCTTGCTGGCAATTGGACAGGGTTCGGAAGAGGACTATCGAGAGATGGGAATGAGTCGCTGGAATTACCGGCAATTTGTTTTTTCAGTTTTGCCGCCATCAGTTCGCGAAAGGAAATGCGAAAGGAAGAACAAATACGTACGTCTTGTTTTTTGTGGTTCCCTGTGCAAAAGGAAAGGAGTCGACTTGCTTGTAAAAGCAATCTGCGGTTCTAGTTTTCTTAAAGAGCACGTGCATCTCACACTGATTGGCGATGGCCCCTTGGGGCAGGATCTAGAAAGAGCATGTAAAGACGCTGGAATCCAAGAGACCGTATCCTTTTGTGGATCGCAGCCGCAGGAGACATGCTACTCGAATCTTCTAAATCAGGATGTGCTGGTATTACCTAGTCGATTTGACGGCTGGGGAGCTGTCGTTAATGAAGCGATGGAAGCGGGGCTGGCAGTCATTGTCAGCGACCGTGTTGGCGCTAGACGGCCTTTAGTACAACACGGGAGCAATGGCTATGTCTTCGCCAACGATTCTGTCGAGGGTTTGCAAAGTGCTATTGAGAACCTAGTGAATAATAGGGAACTGCTAAAGAGCATGAAGACTCGCAGTTTAGAAACGATCAAGTTATATCGACCTAAGGCAATCGCTAACTCACTCTTAGATTTATGTATCTCTGAATTGAATGGCGATAACTACGAAGGAAAGAATGGAATTCTCTGTCGTTGTTAAAAGGACAACGTCATTTTCCAATATTCTCCCTTAGTGCCTATAGTATTTCCTGTCATAGAAACTTCCATCGATCGCTAGCATGAAGCAAATCCTCCAAAACTTGGGTAACGGCGAAACAATTCTGGCCGATGTTCCTTGTCCGCGCCGTGGCAACGGCCAGGTGCTTTCCGAGACGACATGCTCGCTCATTTCGCTTGGAACGGAAAAAATGTTGATCGATTTTGGTAAGGGGAGCTTGTTAGCAAAGGCTCGGTCGCAGCCCGATAAAGTTAAACAGGTTTTCCAGAAGATTAAGACCGAAGGGCTTTTCACGACCCTCGACGCGGTGAAAGCGAAGCTCGATACGCCCATTTCCCTAGGATACTGCAATGTGGGAGTGGTGGTGGAGGCGGATTCGACAAGCGCGTATCGGTCGGGAGATCGACTGATCAGCAATGGACCTCATGCTGAGGTAGTTGTGGTTCCTGAAAATCTAACGGCAAAGATTCCAGAGAATGTTTCAGACGAGCAGGCGGCCTTTGCTGTTGTCGGTGCGATTGGCTTGCAGGGAGTTCGCCTACTACAGCCGACACTTGGCGAACGAGTGGTTGTCAGTGGACTCGGTTTAATCGGCTTGCTGGCGGTTCAGATACTCAAGGCGAACGGTTGCCAAGTGATGGGGATTGATTTTGATCCGCAGAAGCTGGAATTGGCTCGGCAGTTTGGTGCTGAAACGGTTGATCTTTCTGCTGGTGAAGACCCTGCTGCCGCGACGGAAAATTGGACCAAGGGGGTTGGCGTTGATGCGGTCTTGATTACGGCGTCGTCCAAGAGCGATGCGCTGATTCATCAGGTGGCCAGCATGTGCCGCAAGCGAGGGCGCATTGTACTGGTAGGCGTGGTGGGTCTTAATCTCCAACGAGCTGATTTCTATGAGAAAGAGTTATCTTTCCAAGTCTCTTGCTCCTACGGGCCGGGACGTTACGAGCCTAACTTTGAACAAAAGGGGCTCGATTATCCAATAGGATTCGTCCGATGGACCGAGCAACGGAACTTCCAAGCCGTTCTGCAGCTACTAGCAGAGGGGAAAATGGACGTTGAACCGCTCATCACGCATCGGATCAAGTTGGACGACGCCCTGGAAGGGTACAAGGCCGTAAGCGAACCGGGTGCCATGGGCATTTTGCTGGATTATGGCAGGCCGGCAGGGGCTAGCTCCAAGAAACTTTCGCGAGTCGTTACGAGGGCATCCAACGTATCGGCCACCCAATCGGGCAGCATCGGTGTTGCTTTTGTTGGAGCGGGTGGCTTTACGACGCGCATGTTGTTACCCCTCTTGCCCAAGTCGGGGGTGCGACTCAAAACCATCGTCAGCAGCACGGGTGTTTCGGCAACTCACGCGGCGAAGAAGTTTGGCTTTGAATCGGTCGCAAGTGACTTTGATCGCGTACTAAACGATGCCGACGTTCACGCCATCTTCCTCACGACACCGCACAATCTCCATGCGTCGATGGTCTGCCAAGCTCTGGATGCTGGTAAACATGTCTTCGTAGAAAAGCCGCTTGCGATGACTACTGAGGAGTTAAAGCAGGTTGAGCAAGCGATCGAAGCAAATTCTTCTTGCTGCCTGATGGTCGGTTTCAATCGCCGTTTCTCACCTCACCTGACATCGGTCAAAGATTGGTTACGAGCGAGTAAGAGTTCTAAGTCGATTATTATCACCGTCAATGCAGGTGCGATTCCAGCCGATCATTGGACGCAAAATGTGGAAGTCGGTGGAGGACGAATTGTAGGCGAAGCGTGTCACTTCATTGACGTGGCACGTTTCTTGGCTGACGCTCCGATTCGGTCCCTTACTGCTTTTCCAATGTCCGGTGGCGAGGGACGCCTGGGCGATTGTGTCGCCTTGCAAGTCGGCTTCGAGGAGGGGTCGATCGCAACGATCCACTACCTGGCGAACGGCAGCAAGGATTTTCCCAAAGAACGGATCGAGGTGTTTGCTAGCGGAACGGTCATCGTCTGCGACAACTTCCGCAAAACTCGCGAGTTTGGAGGGCAGGGCCGCAAATTGAGCACTCGGGGCCAGGACAAGGGACACCAGGCCGAGTTAGCCGCCTTCGTCCAAGCTCTGTTGGCGGGCGGCCCATGGCCCATCCCACGGGATGAACTTCTGGAGGTTTCCAGAGCGGCAATCGAAGCGGCTGAGCAGGTGCGGCTCCGCCTCTCCAGTTAAGGCGGAGGGGGAGAGGAGGGCCATCGAACGCTCATGGATATACTGTTTTACCCGATTAGGCTACTAATGTCGGTTTAACGCAGCGTACTATTCGTTTGACGCAAGGGGGGGGGCGGCTATAATCGGTCTTTGGGCGATAGGTCGGATCCCAATTGCCCGACAGCCGAAGTTCTACCAATTTCCGGTGTTCTAGGCATTTTTGGCGGGAAGAGGCGCCTCGGAGTCTGGGAAAGACGCGTTGACTAGCGTCTTTTTGGGCTCTGTGGTTATGCCGAGCTTATGCCGAAGTAAGGGGTGTTTGGCAACCCTGAACTGTTTGGCAACCCTGAATTGAGGGTGGAGAAGACCACAATAGTCCCCGCTGAACTTACTGCATGCCCCAAAACCTTCAGGTACATCGGTGGTCTTTCCTGACCGCCGGATGCCTCGTTAGGGGGTCTGGGATAGGCTCTTAGGGCACCTGAATGAAAATTCTATTCTTTTCGCACTATTTCCCGCCGGAGGTCAATGCGCCCGCGAATCGGACTTTCGAGCATTGTCGCCGCTGGGTAGATGCTGGACACGATGTGACCGTAGTGACCTGTGTGCCCAACTGCCCTGATGGGGTGGCTTATGAAGGCTATCGAAGTCGCCTCCGCCGACAGGTAGAAACCGTCGAAGGGATTCGAGTCGTACGAGTTTGGACCTTCTTAGCACGCAATGCAAAGTCCAACCGCCGCATAGCTAACTTTGTTAGCTATTTTGTCAGCGCCGTTTGGGCAGCACTCTGGCTTAAAAAGCCGGATATTGTGATCGCAACTTCTCCTCAGTTTTTCTGCGGTTGGGCGGGAGTGTGGGCCTCCCGATTGAAGCGAGTCCCCTTCGTTCTCGAAGTTCGTGACATCTGGCCTGAATCGATCGCTGCCGTTGGTGCGATGCGAAAAGGAAAACGCGTTCGATTACTCGAATGGCTTGAACATCGCATGTACCGCGCGGCAACCCATATTGTAGCCGTTGGAACGGGGTACCGGGATCGTATCCTTCCTAAAGTTCCTGAGATGCAGGAGCAAGTTAGCGTGATCCCCAATGGAGTGGATGGCGAGCACTACCGCCCGCTGCCTGCGGATAATGATTTTTTAGATACGTATGGTTTGAAGGATAAGTTCGTTTGCAGCTACGTCGGTACAACCGGTATGGCACACGGTTTGGAAGTCATCGTTCGAGCTGCTAAGCGTCTGCAGCAGGCTGGCCGTAAAGACATTGCCTTCTTGATCGTAGGAGATGGAGCAACCCGTGCGGCACTTGAAAAAAAGGTCGCGGATGAAGGGGTCGGTGATGGCGTTATCTTTGCGGGCCGTCTTCCCAAGAAAAAGATGCCGAGCGTCCTTGCGAGTAGCGACTGCTGTCTTATCCATCTCCGTGGAACCAAGCTGTTTGAGACAGTTATCCCGTCAAAAATTTTCGAGGTGATGGCAATGCAAAGGCCCATCATCATGGGGGTCCTTGGACCTGCCCGTGAGATTGTCATGGAGGCAGGAGGAGGGGTTCCCATGACTCCTGATTCCGATGAAGAATTGGCGCAGATTGTCCTAAGATTGGCCGACGATCGCGATGCTACTGCGGAGATGGGTCTCGACGCCCGTCGGTTTGTGCTAGAACATTACAGTCGCGATGATTTGGCAGCCGCCTACCTCGGGTTGCTACACTCCGTGGCACGGCTACCTTACGGCGAGTTTTCCGAGAGCGACAGCGAATCTCTCGATAAGACGGGGCCTCCCCTGGCTGGACTTAGCAACGGCCCCATCATTTGGCGTCAAGGACAAGAGGAAGACAACAGCCCGAAGGTTCTCTCCCCAAATAATCGGGTAGGTCTCTCCGCCTCGCCTCCTCGGAGTTCTTTTTGAAGAAATACTCTATCGCGTGTGTTGTTGGCGCTCGGCCCAACTTCATGAAGATGGCCCCCATTTTGTGTGCGATGCGCAAGCGACCTGAGTTGCAACCGACTCTTATCCATACGGGTCAGCATTACGACGCAGCGCTGTCGGATATCTTCTTCCAGCAGCTTGAGATGCCTCGGCCCGATATCCATCTGGAAGTGGGATCGGGAACGCATGCCCAGCAAACGGCCCGGGTTTTAGAGCGGATGGAAAAGGTGCTCCTCAACGGGCCGGCACTAGACGGGCCGCCAAAGGACGGACTAGCAAAGGGCCCCGGCAGCCGAAAAACAACCTACGATCGCTTGATTGTCGTAGGCGATGTCAACAGCACACTGGCCGCAACCTTGGCGGCTGCCAAGCTCAACCTCCCCGTAGCCCATGTCGAAGCAGGTCTACGTAGTGGTGATCGCACCATGCCAGAAGAAATCAATCGCTTGATGACCGACGCGGTTGCCGACATGCTGCTAGTGAGCGAACCGGATGGAGTCGATAATCTGCGTTCGGAAGGACACCCTGAGAGTCGGATTCACTTGGTAGGCAACGTGATGATTGATACGCTCCTCACCCAGGTCGAGGCAGCCCGATCATTAAATGAGCTTGAGGCTCTTGGAATCTCCCCCGGACAATACGCCCTGGTCACTTTGCACCGCCCCTCGAATGTCGATCACCACGATGTTTTGAGTAAGTTAGCGGATGTGTTGATTGATTTGTCGATCCGCCTGCCAGTGGTGTTTCCAATCCATCCTCGCACCACGGCCAAGCTAACCAATTTCGGTCTGATGGAGCGTCTCCAACAGACGCCCAACCTTCATTGCTTGCCATCGATCGGATACCGCGAGTTCTTGTGTTTTTCTTCCCAAGCTAAGGTGATTGTCACCGACTCGGGGGGGCTTCAGGAGGAATCGACTGCCCTAGGCATCCCCTGCCTCACCATGCGGGCAAATACGGAGCGCCCCCTCACGGTGACTGAAGGGACCAGCACACTCATTGGCCATGCTACCGATTTCTTAAGCGAGCAGCTTGAGGCGGTCCTTGATGGAAGCTACAAACGGGGCCAATGCCCCGAACTTTGGGATGGGAAAGCGAGCGAGCGGATTGTTGATGTTTTGTTGGCCGAGCGAGCTGCCGAATAATGCCAAAGTCTTCTGAAGAGATCGATCACGATTCCCAGGTTGAGGATATCGCGTCGCTCGCGCAGGCAGCCAACCGACGAAATAGCGCCAGCAGTAAAATTAACCGCGGGGCGAACATCCTCCGCTACTACCGCACCTCGCAATTACTCCAGCGAGCGTGGCGTTCTGCAATGCCAGCCTTTCTTACGCGGCGCTTGCGAGTCTCGCCCATCCAAGATTGCGGTGATGTTCGTGGTAGGGCGATCGATAAGTTTCAGCGCATTGCTGCGGCGCGGTCCTTGTGTGCCATCACAGAATGGGAAATTCTCCGCAACGATTTATCGCAAGGGAAGGTCACTCTTCTCGAACAAACTTGTGACCTGGGAATGCCCTTCGACTGGCATGGCAACGTAACGCCCTCCCCCTCTCACCTTTGGCACTTTCAGCTTCATTACCACGAGTATCTCCTCGATTTGGCAATCGCTTTGGGTACGGAGGGCTCGAAAGAGAGCGACACCTGGTCCTTGATTTGGCGAATTGTTGCCGACTGGGTTGATAACAATCCGCTTGAGCCTTCGCAGTGTGATGGTAGGGAGAGAAGCGACGCTTGGCATCCTTACTGCATCTCACGGCGTTTGCCGGTGTGGGCGCAGTTGTTTGCCTTGTGTGAACCTCCTGACGATCTTCGCGGCCGATTCCTACAAAGCTTCGCGTGTCAGGCAGGGGTGCTTAGCAAGACGCTTGAGTTTGATTTGGGGGGGAATCATCTTCTCGAAAACCTAAGCGCCCTGGCTTTGGCTGGTGCTTTCTTGAAGGGGCCTCAGAGCGAGAGATGGTTCGATCTGGCGTCCGATCATTTACGAAAGCAACTCTCGCTCCAGGTCCTACCTCATGGGGAGCATTACGAACGGGCTCCCATGTACCATTGCCAAGTGCTGGGTAACCTGCTGCGAGTTGCCATTGCAACAGCCGGCTTGCGAGAGGATTTAGCGGAGCTATGCCGCCAAACGGCGTTGCCAATGCAAGGTTTTTTGCAAACGATCTTGCATCCCGATGGCGAAATCCCACTCTTCGGAGACAGTTGCTGGGGAGAGGCACCTGCCGTTGAAGAGATCAACGCTTTAGCTCATTTGGCGAAACTAGAACCTGCCGTAAAAACCCAATCATCCGTAACCGTTGCCGGTACCTATTGGATTTGGCGAAAAGAAAAAGATGCGTTGATCTTTGATGCCGGGCCAGTCGGTTCGGATACGCTGCCAGCGCATGCACATTGCGATCTACTCGGGTTAGAAGCTTCGGTGGAGGGAGATCGTTGGTTGGTGGATAGCGGCTTGTTTGATTACGAGGATGGCAAAATGCGCGACTATTGTCGCTCTTCGGCTGCCCACAATGTCGTGACGATCGGCCATCAAAATTGCTGTGACGTGTGGTCACGTTTCCGCATGGGACGCCGCGCCCGCCCGACTCAGTTTTCGCATGGGTACCAAGACAACCTCTCTTGGTGCCAAGCAAGTCACGACGGGTACCGCCACCTGGGCGTTTCAGAAATTTCGCGCTGGCTGGCAATGCACCCCTCCGGTGTGTGGGTCTGCCTCGATAACGCGAGAATAAAAGCAGACGTACCGCTGGTCGGACGACTGCACTTGGCCCCTGGCGTCCGTTGGCAGCAACTCGGTCCGCAGCAATTGTTGCTGACCAAGAATGCCACACAACGTTGGCTAACGGTAACTCCTGGAACCGAACTAGGAGAAGCCCAAGGTTGGTATTGTGACCGCTTTGGGCACCGGGTTAGGACCCAAGTGATTACCTACCGTCCCCGAAATGCTCATCCCAACCAATGCACTTTCGGCTGGTCGC
>JAJRUA010000012.1 GCA_024278035.1 Planctomycetota bacterium
GTAATGCTTTTCGATCCAGGCGGCTGAACCGTCGATCGAACCGGATGAGTAACGGGGTCGATTTCAAATGACTCTTGCATAAAATCTGCTGCTACTTCCATCGCCAAGGAACAAGAGGTTATAGTAGGTACCAACCTATCGCAATTCAGTAGATTCCACCAGATCCCAACCCGCGGCCAATGCCCTCCTCGTCGAGTTCTAGGCACTATTTACACGAGTGATCACAGCATGAAAAAAGTTCGTACCGGGGGCGGCTGGCCTGCAGTTGCCTACACCTTTCGGAAAGCCAAAGAAGCCGGAGGCCTGCTCAAGCTTTGGCACGCCATGCGATCAAAAAATGCCTGCAAAACCTGCGCCCTCGGCATGGGCGGACAGCGCGGAGGCATGGTCAACGAGCTAGGCCACTTTCCCGAAGTCTGCAAAAAATCGCTCCAAGCAATGGTCGCCGACATGCAAGGCGCCATCTCCCCAGAATTTTGGAATCAATACACACCCGAAAAGCTGCAACGCCTTTCACCACGCGAATTAGAAAACTGCGGACGACTAACCCAACCGCTTCTCTACACTCCGCAACTGCAACGCTTTCAGCCCATCTCTTGGGATGAGGTCTACAAGCGAATCTCGCAGAAGTTGCGCGAACTCGCGGCGGACGAAACGTTTTGGTATTTCAGCGGACGAAGCAGCAACGAGGCCGGCTTTCTACTACAAATGTTTGCCCGACTCTATGGAACCAACAACGTCAATAACTGTAGCTACTACTGCCATCAGGCCAGTGGTGTTGGCCTAACCAGCGTCACCGGAAGCGGCACCGCAACCATTCTGCTCGAAGATCTCGACCACGCCGATTTAGTCTTTGTCATCGGAGGCAACCCCGCAAGCAACCACCCTCGACTGATGCGCACCCTGATGCAAGTGCGCCGACGCGGTGGCGAGGTCATCGTCATCAACCCAATTGTCGAAACGGGACTCGTCAACTTCAGCGTCCCCAGCGATCCCCAAAGCCTGCTCTTCGGAAGCAAAATCGCAAGCCTCTACGTCCAGCCCCACATCGGAGGCGATCTGGCGCTTCTCACTGGAATCGCAAAACGCATTGTCGAGCTAGGCCACCACGATCTACCCTTTCTCGAATCTGCCTGCAACGGATGGCCCGAGCTTAGCACACAACTCGAAGAAGCCTCCTGGGAAGAAATCATTGAAAAAAGTGGCGTCCCCAAAGAACAAATCGACGCCCTCGCCGAAAAATACGCCCAATCCAAAAACGCCGTCTTCAGTTGGACCATGGGAATTACCCATCATGTCCACGGAGTACAAAACGTCCAGGCGATCGGCAATTTGGCCCTACTACGCGGAATGGTTGGTCGCCCAGGTGCAGGCCTGATGCCAATTCGCGGCCACTCGAATGTGCAGGGAATCGGCTCGGTTGGAGTCACCCCCAAGCTCAAGGACGCGATTTTCGACCGCCTCCAAGACCATTTTGGAGTCTCGCTCCCAACCACCACCGGCCTCGACACGATGGAATGTATGGAGGACGCCGCCAGTGGCAAGCTGAAATTCGGCTTCTGCCTAGGCGGCAATCTCTACGGCTCCAACCCCGACGCCAAGTTCGCCGAGCGCGCCTTGAAGAATCTCGACATGCTTGTTTACCTCAACACAACACTCAACACGGGCCACGCCTTTGCGCTGGCTCGCGAAACGATCATTCTGCCAGTGCTCGCTCGCGACGAAGAACCCCAACCTACGACCCAAGAGTCGATGTTCAATCTCATTCGACTTAGCGATGGCGGCCCCCAACGACTCGAAGGACCTCGAAGCGAAGTCGAAGTGATCGCCAAGATCGCCGACAACACCCTCGGCGACGACTCACCGGTCGACTGGAAATCGATGCACGACACGGGCCGTATTCGCGAAGCGATCGCTGCGATTGTGCCCGGCTTCGAAAAAATCGCGACCATCGCCGACACAAAAGAAGAATTTCAAATCGACGGCCGCACCATCCACGAACCTCGGTTCCCAACCCCCGACGGTCGCGCACAACTTCACTGCCACACACTTCCAAAACTTGCAAGCACCGAAGACCGCAAGCTACGCCTGATGACCATCCGCAGCGAAGGGCAATTCAACACCGTCGTCTACGAAGAAATCGATCTCTACCGAGGAGTTCCCCGGCGCGACGTCGTCCTGATCCATCCCGACGACATAAAACGCCTGGGGCTCGACCTCTCCTCAACCGTCACGGTAAGCGGCCCTGCCGGCACCCTCTCCGGCATCACCCTCCACCCCTTCAAAGAAATTCGCCCCGGCAACACCGCCATGTATTTCCCCGAAGCCAACGTCCTAGTAAGCCGCCAGCTCGATCCAGTAAGCAAAACCCCCGCTTTCAAGTCCGTGCTTGTTACAATAGAAGCTGATTGATAGAAAACGATTGCCTTTTCTTCAGCAATTGGCGAGAATCGAACACTATGAGCACGAACATCCCTAACATTTTTGAAGAAGCGATGTCTCTCCCTGATGGCGACCGCGCTAGCCTCGTGCATTTGCTTCTGCATAGCCTGCAACCACCTAACATTATTAGCGAGAATAGTATCTCGCTCGAAGATGAACTCGCAAAGCGGCTCGAAGATTATGACTCTGGCCAATCTCAAGCCTCCGACATCAAAGACGTAGCGGTACGAGTTCAACAAGCAATCAAGAAAAGAAACGCTCAGTGAAACCACGAGTCCTTCAAGATGCCGAAACAGAGCTACATACAGCAACGCTATGGTATATGAGGAAAAACAAGAAGGCCTGGGCACTGAGTTCTCTAATCAAGTCCTTACCTTAATCGCCCTTATTGGCAAAGAGCCTTTGCGTTTCGCCTTCTACGAAGGAAAGAGACTCAAGCGAAAACTGAGACGCGCACTGCTCGAGCGATTTCCTTACGTCGTGATCTTTGAAATAAGAGATACCGAGATTCTGATCGTTGCGATCGTCCACACAAGCCGCCAACCAGGTTTTTGGCAATCTCGATAATCGCTCGCTTTGCCACGCTAACCAGGCGTATCCAGATAAGGATCCTGCCCCATCTGCCGCTGGGTTTTTTGCCGTTCTTTTTCGTGATACAGCAAAACTTTCCGGTCGCGGAAATGTCGCCGCTCGACCCGCCGCTGCGCTTTCTTAAACATCCCTTCGAGCCCGCGTAACGCACCGCTCGACTTCAAACCTTGTGCAACAAGCTTTGCATATTTCTTCGGGCCCAAACCTGTTTCTAGAATTTCGTCGTCGAGCGACAAAAATTGACGATACGTCCCCGGATCGCCCTGACGACCACAGCGGCCAATCAGCTGCCGATCGATCCGCTGGGCTTCGTGGAACTCCGTGCAAATCACATGCATGCCACCAATCTCAGGCACCCCTTCGCCAAGCTTCACGTCCGTTCCCCGGCCAGCCATATTGGTTGCGACAGTAACTTTCCCCTTTTCTCCTGCCTGCCCAACAATCTCCGCCTCTTCTGCGACATGTCGTGCATTAAGAATCACGGGCTCTAGCCCCCGGGCAACCAGCAACTCGGCCAGATGCTCGCTCTTATCAATCGAACGCGTTCCGATAAGCACAGGCCGCTCCAGCTCGTGCTGCTCAATCGCATCCTCAACCACCGCAGCCCACTTTTGGTCGCTCGTGCCATACACTTGTGTCGGCAACTGCTTGCGAATGGGCGGCTTGTTGGTCGGAATCGGCAGGACCTGGACTTGGTAAATCTTCTTCAATTCTCCACGACTCGTCGACGCCGTGCCCGTCATGCCCGACAATCGCTCGTAACGCAAAAACATATCCTGAATCGTAATTCGCGCCGCCTGATTGGTCGCAAAAGTTA
>JAJRUA010000126.1 GCA_024278035.1 Planctomycetota bacterium
AGGTTGTGAGCGATTGAGCGGAAGCAACTGCCGTTAACCCCAGCGGCGTGAGAGTCAGAGAGTGCCGAGAGTTTGGGCCGAAATCGGGTCGGTCGAGGGACGGCATGGCGGGCCGGGACCTGCTCGCGAGTCTCGTAAGGGGAGAGTTCGAGACGGCGAGACGTGGCGTAACGTGTTGCCAGAACTGGCGTTAGAACGCGAAAAGGCCGACACCTTGCGGCATCGGCCTTTTCTATAACTTGTGGGTCTTCCAGTTTCGCTACTGGAAAAACAAGTGGCGGGGACAGGATTCGAACCTGCGACCTCGAGGTTATGAGCCTCGCGAGCTACCTGGCTGCTCCACCCCGCGACAGATAAGTAAGACTACCCGGCTCAGATCGACCTGACAAGCGGCCACCTTTGGCGAATCGGGATAAGTTGGTTGAATAATCCCTGCCGCAAGAGACGAATCTCACGATCGGGAAGGCCTTGAGGCCCTTATGGATGCCTGCGCTAGCCACTTTACTATCCATGTCCCGATCTGTCGGCTAAAATCGGCCTTCCGATGGTCGGCCTGCCGCTTGGCTCGCGTAGGACTCAATAAAAAGCCTTTTTGCCGTTGAATGCCAAGCTGATTGCCTGCCCTGCCCGACGCCGATACTATTGTAAGAGAGGAACAGAGAAGCTGCTTTTTCGGGCTCGAAAAGTGGGGCGGAAAGAACCGGTGGCAGGCAATGGCCACCTTTTTATAAAAGGGAGGAGTAAGAGATGCGCGAAGCGGACGCCACGCCGTCGCTCTCTGCGCCTGCCACTTCGCAGAGCCTTTCTGCCGATGCGGCCGCTCCGTTTGGCTTTGCTAAGCCGGGGCCGATCGGCGGCGTCGTTTTTCCCCCAAGTTCCAATCAAGACCAAGAACGAGAAGAAAACCGGGTGCCCTTGGTAGCCGTCGATGGTTGGCTCGACGGGGCACCGGCGTGGCTCATGAGCGCGGTGTTGCATCTGCTGATCTTGGTTCTCTGTGCTCTGCTGGCGTTTAGTACGGGCGAGGAGTCGCGGCTCACCTTGTCGGCGATCTTTGCTGACGATCTGGGGGACCAACTCATCGAAGAGAGCTTTGACCTGTCTGCCGCGTTGGAGCTAGAGGTCGAAGAGCAATCGCTCACGCCCGACATGCTGCCGCCGGTGCCCGATCCGTTGGCGACGCCCGAGCTGGCGGAGATAACCCCTGATGGCCCGAGCTTCGCTTCGAACGCCCTGAGTCCCACGCTCGGAGCGGCCCTTTCCGGCCGGACGCCCGGCATGCGTCAAGCCTTACTCAAAGCCTATGGCGGAACCGAAGAGACCGAAGCCGCAGTCATGGAAGGGCTCAAGTGGTTAGCGCGCCAGCAACAAAAGGATGGTGGCTGGCGTCTCGATGGCCCTTACCCGGACGGAGCGAGACGGCGTAACCGCGAAGCGGCGACGGCCATGGCACTGCTTGCCTTCCAAGGCGCCGGCCGTTTGCCTGGCGATAAGAAAGACCCTTACAGCCGAGTTGTCGAGCGAGGCTGGAGATGGCTTTTGCCTCGGCAAGATACGGAGACGGGCTCGTTCTTTACCAGCGGGGCGCGTAACCATCGCTTCTATACCCACGCTCAATGCACGATCGCTTTGTGTGAGTTGCTCGGCATGACCCAAGACGACGCCTATCGCCAGCCGGCTCAGTTGGCGGTCGATTATCTCATCCAGACCCAGGCCGAGTCGGGCGGGTGGAAGTACGAGCCGGGCGAAAACAGCGACCTCTCGGTCACAGGCTGGGTCCTCATGGCCCTCAAAAGTGCTCGGATGGCGGGCCTCGAAGTGCCCAGCGATGTCTTCTTGCGAGTTGAAGAGTTCCTTGACAAGGTCGCCCGAGTCAAAGGAAGCCGCTATGTGTACGAAGAACCGATCGTTTACAACCCAGAGCAAATCCCTGCGATGACTGCCGAGGGCTTGCTTTGTCGGCAGTACCTCGGCTGGCCGCGGGATCATATTCGCCTGCGTCAGGGGGTCGATCATCTGTTAGAGAATCTCCCCGAATGGCGCACGGCGCGTCGCGACGTTTACTATTGGTACTATGCGACACAGGTTTGCCACCACATGGGCGGGGCGACTTGGGACGACTGGAACCGAAAGATGCGAGAGATGCTACCCGCTCATCAAGAGCTACGTGGCCGCGGGGTGCGTGGCAGTTGGGATCCGGAGGGAGACCGTTGGGGCGACTACGGGGGGCGGCTTTACCAAACCTGCATGTCGCTCTACATCCTTGAAGTCTACTACCGCCACCTGCCTATCTATCAGCAAGGGGCTGTGAACGAAGCTCGATAAGGCCTTTGGACTTCGCCAACAAGTCCTTTTTCTCGGCCCCCGGCCCAAAAGGCTCAAGTATCCGCGTCGTTCCAACAATTACCCCCGTTTTTTTGAGGAGATGCCCCGCAACCTCTCGTAGGCGAGCCGTCGGCGTCAGCCGCCGGAGCGAAGGCCGAAGGGTTTTCTATTTCTACGATCGCCCCACCTCCCCGGCCCAAGAAAAAGCTTGGGGGTTTTCGGCCACTTTGAGAAACCAGCGTTCACGTTGTGAAATTCTTATCGATGGCTACGGAAAAAGAACGTTGATCTTAAACCGTCGAAAAAATGAGTCCTGAACCCCATTCACTGGTTCGAGGAGGCCGTAGGTTTGGATGTCGATATTGATGTCGAAGGCACTCACCGACTTCGTGCCCACGGCAGTGTCTGCTGACTGTGCAAAGAAGGCCATAATTTCGTACGCATCGGGACCTGGTTGACCGAAGGTATTCCGGTAATCTTTCATGTAGACACATTGTTTTATTAAGATCAACGCAACGAGAATTACAACGCCAATCGGTAAAATTTTATTGATCTTCCGTTGCTTCTCTCGACTGTACAACTTCGGAGGAAAAAAACCTAGGAGAAACAAAACGGGAAAGGAAAGAATTACGACAGAGATTTGGGATAGAAAAAAAAGAAATTGCAGATGAGTTGGCCTGCTGAGGCTTCTCGGGTGCGGAACTGGCTCGCACATGAAGTAAACAAAGTAAGATAGGCTTACGCCTGCCAACGCGGCAATGAACCACTGCCAGCAAATTCGGTAACGATTGCCTGCCCTATCGAAGAAAAAAAACAGCAGCATCAGTGGAAAGAGGACCACCAAGTAGGGAGCAAAACCATACGCAGTAAAATGGCGTAATGCAAAACTAAGCGATCCCATTTTTTCCATCTTTTCTTCTCCAAGCAAAAGACCTTCCTGCTTCTTTCCGTCGCTTTTCGGTAAGGCCTAAAATATTCACGGGGTGACAGTCGTGGACGATGGTGATATCCGTGGTAGTCTTTACATAAAAACGCATTGTTTTATTACGATCCACGCAACGAGGATGGCAACGCCAATCGGTATGATCTTTCTGATCTTCCGTTGCTTCTCTCGACAGTACAACTTGGGTGGAAATAACCCAAGGAAAAAAAGAGCGGGGAAGGAGGGGATCGCGACAGAGATCAAGGACAGGAATAAAAGCAATAGCAGAAAATCTGGCCCGCCGTGGCTTCTCGCCGGTGAGACTGGCTCACAGATGAAGTAAACAAAGGCAGATAAGCTTACGGATGCTAGTAAGGCAGCGAACCACTGCCAGCATATCCGATAACGGTTGCCTGTCTTGTCGAAGAAAAAAAACAACAGCATCAGTGGGACGAAGACCACCAAGCTGGGAAGAAGGCAGAGCATCGCCTCCCAGGGGCTGTGGATAACCTCCCTTAAAAAACTACCAAAAATTCCCCTCAACATATTTTTCTCTCCAAGCCAACGAACATGCGAACTTATCTACGCAAAAAAATTGCTTACGCTTGCCACGGAGAGAGTGAAGCGATGCCACCTTCCAGCGTCTCGAAAACAAGTTCATGGAGCTTCTCGTCCGGTGCCTTCTCCTCCTTATCGAGGCGACGCGAAAAAACCGACTCGTCAGATTCTTCCAAAGGATCGAACCTGTCCTCCGTCAGCAGTAGGTCTAAGCGTGTGATTCGATCCGGCTGACCAAGCTGCTCGAACACAGCGGCGCGGGGAGCTATTTCAGGACGGAAAGCAACGGAGTTTTTCCTTGTGGGCCGGAACAAGCCCCTCGCAATTTCGGCATCCGATTTTATCTCGACTGCCGCGACCGTGGCTGCAACACTGTTGGCAAACGCTGGTTGAGTCGAAGCAAAACCAATCTCAGTCTTGAGCGATTCGTAGAATTGCCATGTTTCGGCCGCGTCGTGGACGAATTGATAGGAATGATTGGCGTCCAGACCGTTGCCCCCGAAGAGACCGAAGGTTTGGATGTCGATGTTGGTATCAAACCGACTGACAGACTTGGTGCCGACAGCGGTGCTGGCCGACTGCGCGAAAAACGCCAGGATCTTGTAGGCGTTTATATCGGCGCGACCAATGGCTTCTCGGTAGTCTTTCATGTAGACGCGGTATTTCATGAAAATCAACGCGGTGAGGATGCCCACGCCAATCGGCGCGATCTTTCTGATTTTGAGTTGTCTTTCTTGGCTGTAGGATTTCGGAGGAAATAGGCCAAGGAGAAATAAAGCAGGAAACGAAGGGACACCAACAGTTGCTAGAAAGAAGAGTGAAAGTAATTGCAGATAAACGTTGCCATCTACTGTGCCTGGGCTCCTTTTGTGCGATTGGCTATAATACGGCTCACACATGAAATAAATAGAGGTTCCTAGGGCAACGACCGCCATTAAGACAACGAACCACTGCCAGTAAGTCCGATAACGGTCGCCGGCCCTGTTGAAGAAAAAAAACAGTAGCAACAGTGGGATGAAAACTACTAGGCTGAGAACAAGGACCAATGCAAGTGGCATCCCGAATAAATAATCCAACGCTATCATCTCTTTTCCTCCAAGCAAACGAACATGCAAACTTGTCTAGGCAGAAAATCTGCCTAAGTTCGCCACAAGGAGAGCAAAGAGAGGTCGTCTTCCAAGGTCTCGAAAACAAGGTCGTGTAGCTTCCCGTCCGACGCCTTCTCCTCTTTCTCACGGTGACGCAGAAAATCCAACTCTTCGGAATCTTTCAAGAGACCGGAGCTGTCTTCCGCAAGCAATAGATCCAAGCGGGTGATTCGTGCCGAGTGACTAAGCTGCTCGAATACCGTGTCGCGAACAGCCGTTGCTGGGCGAAAATTGATTGCGTTTCGTTTTGTAGGCTGGAACAAGCTCCGCGCAGTTCCGGCACCGGGCTCTACTACGGCACTAGCGCTGACACTAGCACTTGCACTGGCGGCTGCACTCTGAGTCGAAGCAAAGCCTAGCTCGGTTTTGAGCCTGTCGTAAAAAACCCACGTTTCTGCTGCATCGTGAGCGAGCTGATATGAATGATTGGCGCGAATCCCATTGCCGCCGAGGAGGCCGAAGGTTTGGATATTGATGTTGGTGTTGAAGGCATTCACCGATTTCGTGCCGAGGGCAGTGTCAGCCGATAACGCGAAAAAGGCCATAATTTCATAAGCATCACGCCCTGGTTGGCCAAAGGGATCGGTCAACGTCAGCGAAACAGTGGGAGCGGGCTGGAATCGCTGAAAATCGTCGTTGTTGGTATTGTTGCCATCGCCGGCAACAAAACTATAATCGTAGGGCCAAACACTTGATTGAACGTGCAAATTCTTGGTGAAGTTGCCCAAATCCCATAGGTCCAGCGCAAAGTCGTCCACGTTATACATGTTGATTCGTTTTTCAGCGGAGAAACCGGCACCACTGAAATAGGATTGCGTTCCCAAGCCAGGAACCGATAACCCATTTCGACCGTGGGACCAAAACCGGTAAAGGTCGGGGATGGGCCTGCCAATAATTCGCGAGTCGGTATCATTGCTGCCATAGGCACCGGCAGAAACGGCTGCTTGCATTGCGACGTAGTTGGTCACAAGAGGATCGTCGTTGGACGGAAAATCCCAGGCCCATTGGCGCAGCGCTTCGCCGGCGACGATATTGCCCATGCTGTGGGCCAGAAGATGGACCGGCTGGAGATTGGGAGCGTTGCCACGATAGTCGGCGAGAATTTCCTTTAAGGCATTTGCAGAGCGGTAAGCCTGGAAATCGCTTGGATTGTAGGTGTTCCCCAAAAAGCCTGCGGGAAAATACGTTGGCCAATTGAATGCCACAAATTCGCCGCGATACCCCTGCCAGTAGAGCCGCTTGAACATCGTCTCGGCACCAGCAGCCTTTTCATCGTTGTTGGGAGCATCCGAATTGTTCCAACCGTGGACATAAACGATTGTCTCATTGCCGCTGAGGAACGGCTTGTTCTGAATTTGCGACACATGGGTCTCGGTCCCTGGCGCGGGCGTGTCAAAATCCTTGAAACTCAAATCAGTACGTAGATCGGTGCCAGTTGCGCCGCCGTTGACGCCGTAGTCGATGTCCCATCGTGTGTAAAGATCCTTGATATCGCGTAGATCGAGATCGATCTCTTGATGCTTGACGACCAGTTTGCCGTTACCGTACCGGACGAACGTAGAGAAAACCAAAGTCGGTGTGGCAGCGAATCCAGAACCGTACTGACCTCCCACTGCCTCGAAGAGAAACGAGTTGAGGCCGCTTTGGATATTGCCTAGCTCGTGCTCAATGGAACTCGCTCCAAGGGCCACGCTCCAAAACGGATTCACTCCCTGCTCTGCCTGAACTCCTGCAACGAAATCGTCGTTGAGGTATTCAAGGACATCACTGCCGGTTCCGGCGGAATTGAATAGCCGAATCGAAGCACCGCCAGCGCCTTCCAAGACGATTCGATAGGTTGTCTGTATTTGACCGGCTGCGGGTGTACCAGGACCCGCTGTGTTGAACGTGTTATCAACCAAAAGAGGATCAATTTCGATCCGTAGCGGCGCTAGATCCTCCAGGTCACGTCTCTGACCAATGGACTCATCCGTATTGTCCGGCGTGGTGATATTGGTCTGTTCGGCCTCGACGCTGGTGTTGGCCGCATGATCGCCCTCCTGGTCGTTGTTCAACCAAAACAGCAGTTGACGGTCGTAGCTACTGCCGAAATCGATTTGGGTATCACGGTTGCCATCGACGCCGATTGCCGTATCGACCACCGTGTAAATAACACTGTCAGATAAGGCTGGCCCCGTCGATGATGAAACAGCATCCACCAAAATAGACTCCGTTGCAAAGCTCGCACTGCTCGCGAGGCCTTCGATCTGGAAATCGAGATGAACCGTATCAGGAGTGAGTAGGGTTCCAGAAGGAATCTGAAGATACCCTCCTCCAACCCCATTCATTCCTGGCCACAAAGTCGTTGTCCATAGACGAATATCCGTATCGTTATAAGTAAACGTGATTCCATAATCGCCAAGCATTGACGGATCGATGCGTATCGATCCCGTAGTAAAATCTTCTGCAGCGTTGGGGTCGTAGACGTTGGAGGCCGCTTGATAGTCAGGAAGGTAAAGGTCCAGGCCTGCTTCAAGCTGAGTCGGAGCAAGAACCTCTTTGGAAAAATCACTGTTGCGAAAAACAATGGCTCCTGGTGCCGTCTCTTCCGCTTCTCCCAGGGTATCGACAACGAGATTCAAGAAGGGAGAATCGGGCCGCGTGGTTCCGAAATTATCTCGTTGTACCGTGTAGTCCGCAGCATCGACCACGCCGTTGCCATTGCCGTCGGTGGCGAGATTGGTTGTCGAGCCAAAATTGGCGGCCCAAAGATTGTAATCTTCCTGGCCGACGGAGTTGTTGCCCGAGTAGTCTCCGGC
>JAJRUA010000127.1 GCA_024278035.1 Planctomycetota bacterium
AGTACAAAGTGATGGGCCTCGCCCCCTATGGCGAGCCGGAATACATCGACGAGTTCCGCAAGATCATTCGGCCCAAGGGGGACGTCTTTGAGCTGAACCTTGATTATTTCACACACCATAAGCGGGGAATCAAGATGTCGTGGAACGACGGCGCTCCGATTGTCGAGCCGTTCCACAGTCCGCTACTTGAAAAAGTGCTCGGCCCGGCACGCGACCCAAAAACTCCGATGACTCCCAAGCATGACAACATTGCGAAGAGTCTTCAGGTCGTCACCGAAGAGATTATCCTCCATCTGCTCAACCGGCTTCATGACAAGAGCGGCTCGAAGAATCTCTGCATGACGGGCGGCGTGGCGATGAACTCGGTTGCCAACGGGAAAATCACGCGGAACACCCCGTTCGAGAACGTCTACCTGCCGGCAGGAGCGGCAGACAATGGCACATCGTTCGGGGCGGCATTCTACGTTTGGAACCGTGTGCTCGGCAATCCACGCACCTTTGTGCAGAACCATGCTCTCTGGGGATGTGAGTCGAGTGACGACGAGTGCGCTGCCGCTGCCGAAGAGGCTGGCACACCCTACGACCGCCTTGCACAAGATGAGTTGATCGACAAAACGGTCGATCTTCTTCTTGATGGTAAAGTCGTCGGATGGTTCCAAGGGCCGATGGAGTTTGGTGCCCGAGCGCTCGGCAACCGGACCTTGCTTGCCGACCCACGCCGAACCGACATGCGGGACATTATTAACCTGCGGATCAAGTTCCGCGAAAAGTTCCGTCCCTTTGCGCCGAGCATTCTCGAAGAACAAGTTGGCGAATGGTTCGAGATCGACGAGCCGACGCCCTACATGGAAAAAGTCTTCCCGATTCGCCCCGAGAAACATGAAATTATTCCTGCGGTGACCCACGTCGATGGATCCGGGCGATTGCAGAGTGTGAACAAAGAGACGAATCCGCTCTACCATGCCCTGATTTCGCGTTTCTTTGAGCGGACGGGGGTGCCGATCGTTCTCAACACGTCGCTTAACGAAAACGAACCAATCGTCCGTACGCCTGCCGAAGCGATCTCTTGTTTCTTGCGGACCGACATGGATGCGATTGCCGTTGGTGGTTGCCTCATCGACCGCCACCGCGAAGATTTCCCCGAGAAGTACCGTAAGCGGGTGCAGGGGTAATCCTCACGTGTCCGTTCCGGGAAGCTTTCAATGGTAGTGCGAGCGTTGCTTGCTGCGGGATTTTCTCTGGAGGATCATCGAGATGGAAGAGCGCGAGTTTCCCGATAAGCGTTTGAAAGCACGTTGGGGCAAAGTGCTGAGTCAGCTAGGCCAAAAGATCGGCGAAACATTGCCCGCGGCCTGCCAGGTCTGGGCAGCGACGAAAGCCGCTTATCGTTTCTTTGACAACCGGCGCATTGATGAAAGCCTCATTCTAGCCGGCCACTTTGCGGCAACAAAGTCACGCATGCCAGCCGCCAAAGGACCGATTCTCATCCTGCACGATACGACCGAGTTCAGTTTTCAGCGCGAACGGCCCGAAGTGATCAGCAAGACCCGTGTTCTGCCAAGTGCCAGAATCTCGGATCGACCTTGATTGAGAGAGCTTTTCCCTGATATTTACCGAAGCTTGTTAGTTCACCACAAGTTTGTCAAATGCAAGCGGAGGAACGGCGATGCCAGGGGCGGCAGCAAAGATATTTTTGTAACTACTCAGCGGCTCAGCTTTTAGGCGACTCAGCCGTTGCGACGAGCTCTTAGCGAAGCAGCGGCACCGATGAGGACGAGGGCCAGAGTCGTAGGCTCAGGGATCACGTCGTCGGGGACCAAGTCACCACCAGGTATGATGGAAAGGTCTTTCTTGGCGATGAACGCAAGTGTGCCAACTTCGCTTGTGGCAACAAGTGTGTTGTTAAGGACGAACTCACCCGCTGTGACGCCCTCGGTGAATCCGGAATAGCCGTTGCCAACAAGAGCGGCACCCAGGTCCAAGAAAAGCCCAAGACTCCACGGTTGGTTCAGGCCGGGGGAAGTGACCAAGTCTTCTGTTACAGAGGTGGAGCCCGAGACGGTGAAAGGCGTGATAGAAACACCATCGACTTCTGTCACCGTCACAGCAGCGTACAAACCATAGGCGACACTGGTAGCAGCGGTTCCGGCACCGAAGAGCGTGAAGTCGCCCCCTTCATCAATGATGAGCGAAGTAAGACCGGCACCTGCAAGCAACTCAAAATCAAAGTTGAGCTGGCCGTCGGTAAGGTCCACCGTACTTCCGCCTGAAGAAGAACCGAACGCAGCAGGATCGAAGTCCAATTCGTTAACCGTGACTTCAGGAACGCCAAAAAGAGGGACAGGGTCCGTGACACTCGATTCGGTGACATCTTGATACTCGACAACTCCGCCACCGACGAAGTCGTCAAAGTCACCATAGTTGATAGGGGCAGCTTGAATGGGGGCAGCCACAAGGAGGGCGCACACCGCAGCCGCACTAAAAATTGCAGCCAAACTGAAAAAAGTAGCAATGGGGGGCGTCTTCATTAGTCACTCCTAAAGCGCTAGGTCACCGATTTTCTGATTAATAACAATGATGCAGTGGTAATCACGGTGCCACGCTGTCATGCGGGCGACTGAGCCTAAACCATCCCTTCGGCCAATTCCTTCCTTCACAGGTCATATTAGACCGATTGCCGAATCATTGCAACTTGTTTCCGCCAGAAAACCCCCTTATTTTGCGCAAACCTACCTTTGATTAGCGCATGCGATTGCTATAAGAAAGCTGAAGTTCCCGCTAGATGGCAGGCGGGATATCCCGCCTGCCCTTAGGAATAGCCCTCAAACAAAATCTGTATCTTCTCAACCGCTAGCAGCATGTTGAATTGCTTTGGCGAGGGCGGGCATCTCGAATTGGCGTCGGATCCGGTCGCTGGAGTAGGCGTAGATGCCGTGCAGCTTGGCGGTTTGTACGATCGTCGTGAAGATATCCATTGCGCGGGCACCGCGAGCGCTGCGGCTGTGCAGGCTCACATCGCGACGACGCGCGCTCACACGGGCTTGAAGCTCCGACGCATTGTTGCGCAAAGGAACTTCCGGAACGGAAAGCACGGTCGACAACGAGTCTTTCTTTGCCGCCGTTTTCGCAATGCGCGCATCGAGTGCGTCGTAGCCCGTTCGGGTTGAAAACAGCTCGTCGAATTCTTGCCGCAATGTTTTCGCCAACCCCTCAGCCGGACCATCGCGATAACGATGGAGCGATTGGTAGTAGTCCCAGTAGCGATCCAAAAACGAATCGAGGCGATTCTTATGACGTGGCGCTACGGGCAGGACAGAAGGCTCTCGATCTCTTGCAGCAGCTCTCGGGAGGATGAACGGCTCGTACCCCAATTATACGCAATCAACCAACCGGAGGACTGCTAGCTATTGAGAAGATACCAAAAATCGTATAATCGTCTGCGATTTAGACGGGTGACGAGCGATCATTTCCTCGGTCAAGTCAAACGGCATGCAACGTTTATCCCGCAGGAAAGTCGCCGTACGACCACACCGATTTCATACCGGGGTGTGAACGGTTACGATAAATGGGTGACCTAGCTCTCCTTCACTTCAAACTCTGCGTCCACCACGTCGTCATCCGCCGTGGCGGTTTCACCAGGGGCGGCCCCTTCGGCAGCTCCGTCGCCCGCGTCTTCGGCAGCCGCTTTGTACATCGCTTCGGACATGGCGTGCGACGCTTGCTCCAAAGCGTCCGTTGCGCTTTTGATCGCGGCGGTGTCTTCGCCCTTGGCCGCTTCGCGTACCTTGGCGATCGCCTCTTCGATCGGGCCGCGGTCGTCGTCGGAGACCTTGTCGTCTTGCTCCTTGAGCGTTTTCTCGACTTGGTAGGCGAGCGACTCACCCGCGTTGCGGGCTTGGATCAGTTCGAGCTTCTTCTTGTCGGCTTCGGCATTCGCCTCGCCATCTTTCTGCATCCGCTCGATCTCTTCTTCCGACAGGCCGGAGGACTGTTCGATTGTAACGGTCTGCTCGACGCCCGTGCCAAGGTCTTTGGCCGCGACGCTGAGAATGCCGTTAGCGTCGAGGTCAAACTTGACTTCGATCTGCGGAACACCACGCGGTGCGGGTGGGATGCCTTCCAGGTTGAACTGGCCGAGGAGCCGGTTGTCTTGCACGAGGGGCCGCTCGCCTTGGAAGACGCGTACCGTGACCGCCGACTGATTGTCGTCTGCCGTGCTGAAGACTTGCTTCCGCTCGGCGGGGATCGTCGTGTTGCGATCGACCAGCTTGGTCATCGCTCCGCCAAGCGTTTCGATGCCGAGCGACAGCGGAGTCACGTCGAGCAACAAAATATCTTGCACGTCGCCCGAGAGAACGCCACCCTGGATCGCGGCACCAATGGCGACGACTTCGTCTGGGTTGACCCCCTTGTGAGGCGGCTTGCCGAAAATCTCGGTAACCAGTTCTTGCACTTTGGGGATGCGGGTTGAACCACCGACGAGCACCACTTCGTCAATTTTCGACGGATCAAGCTTCGCATCTTCGAGTGCCTTGAGAACGGGCGTACGAACGCGGTCGAACAGGTCGTCGCACAGCTTCTCAAAATCGATCCGAGTGATCGTCATTTGCAAGTGCTTCGGCCCGCTGGCGTCGGCAGTGATGAACGGCAAGTTCAAGTCGGTCGACTGAGCGGAGCTAAGCTCCTTCTTCGCCTTCTCACACGCTTCGAGCAAACGCTGGAGCGCCATCGTGTCCTTGCGAAGGTCGATCCCCTGCTCCTTTTGGAACTCGTCGGCAACGTAGTTGATGAGCTTTTGATCGAAGTCGTCACCACCAAGGTGCGTATCGCCGTTGGTCGAAATCACTCGAAAGACGCCATCGGCCACTTCGAGAATCGACACGTCAAACGTACCGCCGCCCAGGTCGAAGACGCAGATGGTCTCTTGGCCTTTTTTGTCGAGGCCGTAGGCAAGCGACGCTGCGGTCGGCTCGTTGATGATGCGTGCGACTTCGAGACCGGCGATCTGGCCTGCGTCTTTGGTTGCTTGGCGCTGGGCGTCGTTGAAGTAGGCGGGGACGGTAATCACGGCCTTGTTCACTTTATGGCCAAGGTACGCCTCGGCAGACTCCTTGAGCTTGCGGAGTGTTTTGGCGGAGACTTCTGAAGGGGTCATCTCCTCTTCGCCCACTTTGACCTTTACGTAGTCTTCGTTGCCACCTGTGATTTCGTAGGGCACCATCTTCTCTTCGCCGCCCACTTCATTATGGCGACGCCCCATGAACCGCTTAACGGAGTAGACGGTCTTGGTGGGGTTGGTGACGGCTTGGCGACGAGCGGGCTCGCCGACGAGGACTTCGCCCTTGTCGGTGAACGCCACGACGGAAGGGGTGAGGCGATTTCCCTCAGGATTGGGAATCACCTTCGCCTCGTTCCCTTCCATGACGGCCACCACCGAGTTGGTCGTGCCGAGGTCGATGCCGATGATTTTTTCTCCAGCAGCCATAATCTGCTCCTTATTGAGGGACGTTCTTTTATATTGGAGTGAGAGAGCGGTCGCAGGAGCTGATCGCTCTGTACATACGGGTATTTGCAGTCATACCCGAAGCAAAGGCCGTGCCGACGGGCACGAATCGACGGGAACTTGACACAAGCCCTTGTGTGAGCAACACTTGCGACGATGCGGTTTTGTCCGAACCGATCCCAACGGCTGCCAAAACGTCAGCCTTGCTGCGGTTGCTAGCCATGAGGGCCCCAGGCGAGTTGTCATTTTGGCAGTCGCCAGTTTTTGGAGCTGTACGGAACCTGAGCCCTCCTAACTGTTTACGAGCGTTTTGATGGCGAAGAAAAAGCCCGCCGCCCAGTCCAATTCGGGCAAGCAGTCCAATTCGGGTAAGCAGCCGACCGCGAGGAGGCTCCGCAGCCAAATCGCCGGGCTCGATAAAAACCTTGCTGCGTCGGTCGCCGAACGGGCCGAACTGGTTCAGCAGCTTTCCGATCTTTTGCGAAACAAGACCGATGGGGCTGAGACGGCCATAAAAACGGGCTCAGGCTCCGTCTCCGACGACGCCATGCGGGCCGTTTTCCGTGAAGTGGTGGCTAGCAGTCGTGCGGCGACTCAAGGACAT
>JAJRUA010000128.1 GCA_024278035.1 Planctomycetota bacterium
ACAGTGAAGCAATGCAAACGGCGATTGCGCGCTTACGAAACGAAGCACCGCTTGGATCCACCGACTTGGCGGGCGCTCTCAAAGCGGCAGCCGATCTAGCCAAGCAATCCGACGTTTCGCGTCTGGCTGTGATTTACATCGGCGATGGCATTAGCACAGCAGGCTCCCATTCTTTGGCCAGTCGGGGTTCCTTGGCAAGCCGGGGTTTAGTCCCCTTGATCCAGAAGCTCCGCGACGACCGTGTCGCCGTGTCGAGCTACGCCATTGGCCCCGATCGTAACGCTGCCCTCCTGGCCGCGATCGCCAACCAAACGGGTGGCAACCTTTACGTCGATGATCCGATGGTCTTGGCCGATGATAAGCAAGGCATCTCTGTTGCACGAGCGACCCAAGAAAACACAAGCCGCGGTGCCCGCATTGGCCGAATCCTTGCTGACTGGGCTCAAGCGAACGTTCAGTGGCCCAAGAGCCTTTCCGCCAGCGAAGGGATCATCGGCATTTATCCTACGCACTTACCACCACTACGGAGCGACCGCGATAGTGTCCTCATTGGCCGCGTTGAAGATTCGGCGAAGAGGGTTAGCCTCTCGATCGATTTTTCCAACGGGACCGCCGTGTGGAATGCCCCACTTGCTGAGCCAAATGAAACCCATGCCTACTTGGTTGATCTGGTTGACAATGCGGCCCGCGATGGAGGAATCCATCTAACGGCCCTCGGCACGGCTGGTCTTGAAGAGACCGGGCGTCTGCTATTGGCTAAGATCGCTCAACTAACCGACCTTGCCGAACGGGCCGCTTCGATCGGCGACGCCGAGGGAGCGAAAAAAATCAGCCAAGCGATCCTCCGCCGTGATCCGGGCAACCTACGGGCACAAACGGTCCAGCGCTTTGCGCGAGAGCGAACGAGAGTTCCTGCCAAGGGGATTGCCCATAATGAAAAAGAAGGCCTGAGCCTCATTCGTACTGCCCAGCTTGAAGTCATGGAGCAGGCCCCCGCTCCCGCTCCTCAGGCAGGCATCGAATCGATCGCACCACCCATGACGCACCCCATGGCCTCCCCCCCCCATCCTGTGGCCAGTGGTTATCAAGACGAAGGGTTCTACCCGCCGTCCGAGGTGGTTGTGGATGGCCGTTTTCTTGGTGCGGTTGAGCGAAACAACCGTGTCTTTGAGCAGATGCTTGAAAAAGAAGTTCAGAACGCCGTTGCCGACGCTCGCCACCTGATGGCAGAGCACCCCGAAGCAGCGATTCAAGACCTAAAGCAAATGCTGCGAAGTGTCGAAACGACAACAGAGTTGGTTTCGTCCGTTCGGGCTGGTCTGTTGGATCGACTCCGTACGGCTCTGCGAGAGGCTTCGCGACTGGCGATTATCAAAGACGATATCGACCGGCAGCGGCTGGAAGCTCTGGCCACGGCCCGCGAGCATCGGGCGCTACTCGATCATCTTGAACTGAAACGTGAGCGGACGGCCCAATTGATCGCTCGATTCAACGCACTTGTTGACGAGCGACAGTACGCCCTGGCAAGTGAAGTCGCTGAAATCGCAGTGGAACACGCTCCGTACGAAGTTGCGCCGCGCGTTGCCCGCGTTTGGGGGGAACAAAAGCACTACCACGAACTGAACCAAGACTTGCGAGATCGTCGTGCAACCGGCTATATCGACACGCTGGCTCAAGTAGAGAAGTCCTTTATCCCCTTCCCAGACGATCCCCCAATCGTCTATCCCGACCCCGAGTTCTGGGCAGAGCTGACCGAGCGGCGTAAGAAATACGACTCAGTGGACCTTGCTGGTCAAAGCGAGTCAGAAGAGGCGATCGCGGCTGCTTTATCAAGCCCTCTCTCAAGCCTCGGCCTTGAGTTCCAGGACTCACCCCTTGAAGAAGTCGTTGCGTTTTTACGTGACGAATACGATATCGAAATCCAACTTGATACAACCGGGCTGGATGACCTGGGTATCGGTCCTGATGAACCGGTCACGGTGAACCTGCATAACAGTTCGCTCCGCTCGGCCCTTCGGTTTATGCTGAGACCGCTGGAGCTGACCTATATCATTGATGACGAAATGCTGCTGATTACGAGCGAAGACGAAGCACTGACTCGCTTGAGCGTCAAGGTTTATCCGGTTGCGGACCTCGTGTTGCCGATCATTACTCCCCAGCCTGGTGGCATCGGTGGTGGTGGCGGCGGTGGGCTAGGTGGTGGGGGGGGGGGGCAAGGCGGTGGTGGACTCGGCGGTGGGGGTGGCGGCGGCGGCTTCGGTGGTGGTGGTGGTGGCGGAGGGGGGCAGTTTAGTGTCCCTGACCAACCGCAAACGACACTCACTCTCACCCGAGGAAAAATCCCCAAGGCTATCCCAACAGCCACAAAAACCGAGACGCAATCGGCAAGCAACCCAAGCAAGGGGCCGGACGACGACTCCGCCTCCGACAGCGGTCGTCTTGAACTTCCTGCTGCAGACGCTTCCGTGTCGCACTGGGAAGCGGTCTTTACGGGTGCGACTCCCAGCCCGCATGCGATTCGTCATGCGGTCCGCCAGTTGATGGCCGACCGTCGGTTTGATCATGTCACGGCATTGATCGAGGCGGCACTCCGCCATGGTCAGCCACAATCTTGGATGTACGAATCGCTCGGCATCGCGATGCAACTGGACGGTCGTGACGCTGCCGATGTGGAGCGGGTCTTCATGTCGGCCGTCGATTTTGCACGCACCCCGGAACAACTTTTGGCGATTGCCGACTTTCTAACGGGCTTGGACTTTGACAAGCGTGCCGTCCAAGTTTGTCGGCTCGCAGTGGAGCAGGCTCCTCAGTTGCAGGAGGCCTACGCCCTTGCCCTTCGTGCTGCCAAACGCTCAGGCGATGTCGATTCGCTCCGTTGGGCAACCGTAGCGATACTTAGCCAAGCATGGACCAGCGACCAAAAAGCGATCGAAGACGCCGCTCGCCGCGCAGGTGAATCGCTTGCTATGCAGCTTGAAGCAAATGGCAAAACGAAAGAAGCGGCTGAGCTTCGTAAAGAACTTGCCTCAGCCCGCAAGCGAGATTGTCGAATTCGTGTCACTTGGACAGGCGAAGCCGATGTCGACTTGGCGGTGGAAGAACCGGGAGGCAGCATCTGTTGGCTTGGACAACCTCGGACCACCGGCGGTGGCGTCTCTCTCGGGGATGCCCATGGTGTTGCCACGGAAAGTGAACCGCTCGTCCATAGCGAGACTTATGAATTACCCAAGGGATTTTCAGGCGACTATCGCTTGTCTGTCCGCAAGGTGTGGGGTGACGTAACGGCTGATACCGTGACGGTTGAAGTGACCCTTGGTGCGGGCGATACGGACGAAGAGACCGTCCGACGACAAATTCGGCTTGAAGGGAATAAGGATGCCGTCGTGGAGTTTACTTTGTCCGAAGGGCGACGCAACGAACCGATTGAAGAACAGCAGCTTGCCCAAGCGATCCGTCGTCAGCAGGCCATTAGCCAAGCGGTGCTAACCCAACAACTAAGTTCCCTGGCGATCGACAACCCCACTTCGTTGCGACCGGGCGAACTGCGCCGACGTCGCCGGGCACTGCTTCAGTCAGGCTCCGGCGTTGGCTTCCAGCCGGTGATTATCACCTTGCCTGACGGAACGAACTTCCAAGCGACCGGCGTTGTGTCGGCTGACCGGCGTTACGTGCGCGTGACTGCCGTTCCGTTTTTCTCCGGTATATCGAGTGTTAGCTCCTTCTCCTTCACGGGGGCAGGTGCTGCAAACGGCGGTGGTGGCCAGGGTGGTGGCTTTGGCGGTGGTGGCCAGGGCGGCGGCTTTGGCGGTGGTGGCCAGGGTGGCGGCTTTGGCGGTGGTGGCCAGGGCGGCGGCTTCGGTAGCTGATGCCACTTCCAACTCTTTCGTTTTGAAAGCCGCCTACCGGGGGACTTATCGACGCCTCAGTTTACTGGCCATGTTTTGCCTAACGCATCACGTTGCACGTCCGTTGCCTGGGTAATGCCGGCTTGCGCTTTCTCGACGAGTGCTGCAAGCTGTGCCGCATCGAAGGTTGCTCCTTCCCCTCCTCCTTGCACCTCAATGAACTGGCCGTTGCCCGTCATGACGACATTCATATCGACCTCGGCCGTTGAGTCCTCGGGGTAATCGAGGTCAACAACCACTTCGCCCTTCACGAGCCCAACGCTGATCGCAGCGACGCTATGAGAGAACGGAGAGGTTGTCGACGTGAAGACAGGCTTTCCGTTCTCGTCGCAAATGGAAGCAACGGCATCCACCAGCGCAACCCAGCCGCCGGTGATGCTGGCTGTCCGGGTGCCTCCGTCGGCAAGCAGCACATCGCAATCAACGGTGATAAGCCGTTCGCCCAGTTTCTCAAGATCGATTCCGGCTCGTAGACATCGCCCG
>JAJRUA010000013.1 GCA_024278035.1 Planctomycetota bacterium
GGTGCGTTCGAGCATCTGTCTGTTCTTAACTCATGCGCGACGAAAACTCGTATTTTTGGTATCCATCATGAAAAATTGCGATTTAATTCCGCAGAAGGCCGAGTAGAATAATTGGTGCCAAGGCCTGATTATCCGTCACTCTTACTCTTAGGCCATGCGTTAGGGCTAGTGTTTTTTGCCTCGAATCTTCTTCTCAACACAAAAAAGAGGCCCGTCACGATGGCTAAGACTCGGCATGTCGCCTTAATCATAGAGACCTCCCGAGAGTATGCTCGCGGGCTGTTAAGGGGGGTCGCTAGGTACCAGCAAGAGAAAGGTCCTTGGTCTATTTTCTTTGAGCCCCACGGCTTGGGGGATGAGCTTCCTCGATGGCTCAAAGACTGGAAGGGAGATGGCATTTTAGCGAGGCTCAATAATGCTTCGATGGCAAAATCTCTTCTTAAAACAGGGATTCCGCTGGTCGATGTTCGTGGTGCTTTGCCGGAATTAGACATCCCCTTTATAGGCGTTGATAATCACCCCGTAGCCGATTTAGCCTACACCCATTTGCGTGATTGCGGGCTACGTCACTTTGCTTTCTGCGGCACCCCTCGGGGGGAGAATCCCAATCAAGATTTGCGATGCGATTACTTCGCACAACTAGTCAAAAAGGATGGACATGAGTGCCACCTTTGGCTGGGTGAGGGACGCCGCAGCCGCGTGGTCCCTTGGGAAGAGCAGCAAGAGCAGATTGCTAATTGGCTACTAAGTTTGCCTAAACCGATAGGCATCATGACCTGCCATGACGACCGGGGGCAACAGGTGCTCGATGCGTGCCGCCGCGCAGAACTGATCGTTCCGGATGAAGTGGCCGTCATAAGTGTCGATAACGACCCATATCTATGCAGCCTCTGTACGCCTCCCCTGTCAAGTATCGATGTCAATCCAAGCCGAATCGGTTACGAAGCGGCAGCTTTACTTGATCGCCTTATGCGCCGTGAAAAGATTGAGAATCAAACCGTGCTGCTTGGTCCTCCGCGCGGAATTAGTGCCCGACGCTCAACCGAAATGCTTTCGATCGATGATCCTGAAGTTGCGATGGCCGTTCGCTATATTCGTGAGCATGCCGTTGAAGGGATTCGTGTGAGTGATGTCGTTGCACTCGCTGAGCGGGCCCCCAGCACCCTTGAAAGGCGCGTTAAGAAATTACTGGGGCGCACCATCAAGGCAGAAATCACCCGCGTACGCCTTGTGCGTGCCAAGCTGCTGCTAGGCGAGACGGAGTTCACGGTGACAAAGATTTCTAGACGAATAGGATTTGCGGAACCCAAGTACTTTTGCGAGGTTTTTCGCAAAAATGAGGGGGTTACCCCCACCGAATACCGTCGCCGCTTTCGCGACGAGCATGCGTAAATTCGGAAGTGGCGTCCGAAAAATAGGATCGACGGCCTACGAATGCCGCGTACTATAAGGGTGTGCGTTCGCGGTGTCTTGTCACTGTACTCCCTTAGAGCCTACCCCCCCAACGGCCCGGTTGAGACCCGGGTATCCAATGGTTTCAGGGCGTGCTGCTAGCTAGCTTGCCTGCTTTCCGGAGTTTGTTGTTTCCCGAGTTGTTTTGTTTCGTGAGCGGACTGTCCCCCTCGCTTACCGTTCTCGGCGGCTCAATTATGGATATCCCTGAGCCTTTGCGATTCTTTTCAGCTCAGTCTGGTTTAGTTTCAGTTCTCTCAGCTTACTTTTCTCTTCCTTAACCTCTAGTCGCGGTGTGATCACAATGGCAAAAGTAATTCTCTTCTGTTTCGTCGCTGTCGCCACCCTCTCCATGCCCCCCTCGGCTTTCGCCGTCGTGGTGGCGAGTGACTTCTTTGATGATGGAGATCGTGATAACGACGGGATTACTGACGATGGCAACGAGACGCCTGTTGGCGTCAATGACGGAATAAATTGGTACGCAATTAGCGGCCAAACAAGTTTTGGTAATCAGAAACCGACAGCTACAGTTTTGGATGACTCGACAGGTATCGGCTCAGGAAATGCTTTATTCATTGAGGCCCGAGGTTCGAGTAATGAGATCATGGGAGTGCTCGACTCCACTGTTTCTCTCGGCAATGTCCTGGGGTCCACGTTGACAGTCACTTTCGATATTCGCATGCAAGATTTGTTGCTGCCTTCTAGTGGAGAGTTCCGGTTTGGGCTTTACGCCGACACCGATAATGAATTTGGAACAGCAAGCACAAACAATGACGGGTCCCCCACCGTTTGGGCTGGGAGCGATGGGTTTTTTGACCGACAAAGCCCTGGAGCGCTAGGTGACTTAGGGGTGTTTACGCGAACGCAGCTGGGCTCAAGCGGTGCTCTTGATGGGGGCCAGACTCGCATTATAGAAGAGGCCAACGCCAACACAATTATGGGTGGCAGTGGCGATGGGGATCAAGTGAATCGGGCAGATCCAGGTACATTTGGCGTTATCAACAACAACTCCAAATACTCTTTTGAGCTTGAACTTGAACGAGTAGCCCCCAGCCCAACGGGCGAGACAGTAATGATGACCCTCTCGATGACCGATTCTTCCGCCGTCACTTCCGTTCTTAGTGGATTGGATGGAGCTGTAGGATCAAGCGGTAACGACACCTTCGCCGCTGGCGACACGTTTGACTACTTTGTTGCAATGACGACCGTCGACACGGATTGGGTGTTCGACAATTTTCAGCTTGAGGTGGTTGAGGGAGTAGGGCTCCCCGGCGATTTCAACGGTGACGGCAGTGTGAATGCGGCGGACTACACCGTTTGGCGTGACAATGAGGGGGCTGGAGATGAGTCGGCCCTCAATGGCAACGGCGACGGAATAAATGGCATCGACGCAGGGGATTACAGTCTTTGGGTAACCAATTTTGGATCCGGTGCTAGCTCGGGCAATGGTCTTGCCATTCCGGAGCCAGGGACTGTTGCTTTGCTCCTCCTTTCGGTCTTCGGCTCTTTCGCATCGTGTCAAAGAAATCGGTGATGGCCTCATGGATGGGCCCGTCACCGTAGGGATCGCATTCCCTCTTTTTATAGTAACTCTTTTCTTAAACCGGAGTAGTAGAACTCATGAGTATGCACCTACCCTTGCTGAGAGGTCGTTTCTTTGTACGAGCATTGGCTGGTTTGGCAATGATCGCGCTGTTGGCCCCCACTTCAAGCGGCTCACTGATTGTCGATGGATTTGACGATGGTAACCGCACGAGTTCAACCGACGGTATTGATTGGTACGCGATCAATGGCCAGACAGGTGGCGGAGATCAAAAGCCAGCGCCGACGGTTGCTGATGACACCGCCGGCCTGGGAGCAGGCAATGCCCTTTTTATAGAGGGGAAAGGCTCCAATGGGGAAGTAGTTGGCATCCTACCCCAGACGGTTAACTTAGGGTCTCAGGTTGGTGACAAGGTGGTCCTCAGCTTTGATTTCCGCGTCGATGGCAACAACAACGGAGGAGGCTTTCGTTTCGGCTTGTATGCCGACACCGACAATCAATTTGGCACAGCAAGCACCAACACGGATGGATCACCAACAATTTGGGGGGAGACGGATGGGAACTTTGACGCCGAAAGCCCTGGTGCTGTTGGTGATCTCGGTTTTTTCTTACTTGTTCCTCTAACGGGCAATGGAGATGACGGAAGGATTCGCGATGAAGCCAACGTAAATAATATCTTAGGAGGAAGCGGGGATAGCGATAACATCGCTTCCGCTGGAGGAGGAACGTTCGCAAGCATCACCGACAACCTAAAACGGACTCTTACTTTTACCGTGGAGAGAGTGGGCCTCGGGAGCGATGACCTTAGGTTGATACTTGATGTAGACGGTACGATCCTTGAAGGACTCAATTCGGACGACACGAACAATACGATCGCGTCGGCACTCTCCTACGACTATTTTGTCGCGACGACGACATCCGATACGGATTGGGTTCTCGATAACTTTAGCCTCGAGTCGGTAGTCGCGATTCCCGAGCCGGCGTCGATAATGATTTTCGGGGGTTGTAGCATCTTGCTGCTGTTAAAGCGTCGTCGTCCAAACGCAATGTCTTGATGCACGTAAATGATTTTTGGGGTGAAGAGTTTGGTATGGCGATCGGTTTTTCCCGTTCGCCATGCCATGCCCCGACTAGATTCTCTTTTCACTACGCTTTTCGATTTATTCTGCTAAAAGGAACGGTACCATGAGAAGAACAGGACGCCATTATAAACCGTGTCGCGCTATCCAGGGTTTCACGTTAGTAGAGCTTCTGGTGGTGATTGCGATCATTGGCATCTTGGTGGCGTTGTTACTGCCCGCTGTCCAAGCGGCCCGAGAAGCGGCAAGGCGAATGCAGTGTGTGAACAACATGAAACAGATTGGGCTGGCGCTCGCTAACTACGAGTTGTCGAACGGAGAGTTGCCACCCGCGAGGCTTTCTTGTGAGCAGGTTTCGGATTACGAAGAATGCGATGTCGTCCCTGAGGAGGAACGGGGGCTGGCAAGCGGCTTCATTTTGCTCCTTCCCTACATAGAAGAACAAGCTCTTTTCGATCAAACGGGCCTTGGAACCGATTCGATTATCTGGGGGTACAACCAATTATGGCGATCGCTGCCGGAAAGAATTCGGGTCGTAGAAACACGTATCACCTCGTTTGCCTGCCCTACGGACGAAAGCGATCCTTTCCCTGAGCGATATTCTACCGCTTCGTTCCTGCCAGCAACCGGGTCTTATGCCTTCATGCTAGGAAAGAATGGGCCCTCACTACTGGGGGGAAAGCTTGTAAAAGTCGATAACACGGGCCCCTTTCTTTACGTCAAGAATACTCGGCTTGGGCAAATAGCGGACGGCATGTCTAAAACCATGTTTGCAGGAGAGGTACAAGAATCCCACACGGTTTGGAACGGAAACATTTGGTCCTTTGCACTCCGGCACCGTGACAGTATGCGGACGACAGAAAACCCACTTAATACCCCTCCCAACTCGACGCCTATCACGGGAAACCCAGGCTTCACCTTCATGGTGATTGATGGGCAGTTTGGCATGAATGGAGCGTTTGGTAGCGATCATCCTTCCGGCGCAAACTTTGTCTACGGCGATGCCCATGTCGAATTCATCTCGGATGACATTGATACGGCCCTCTACCATGCTGGTGGAACAATTGCCTGCGATGACGGTTTCGGGGCACTTATTGACTGCACAAACTGAGGTATTTTAAGTGAATTTATTATGGAACAGAAGGGAAATTGTGTGTGTTCAAGAGGTATTCCAAAGCAATCGATTTCCGCTACGCCTAGCCCTGTTATTTTCAGTCGCTCTTCCCCTGCTAGGTGGTTGTAGCGATGGCCTTCCTAAACGCGTACCTGTAAAAGGCAGGGTAACGATCGATGGTGAGCCACTAACGCATGGGTACATTCGTTTCTTTCCTTCAGAAGGAAGAATGTCGGGAGGTTCATTCGATGAAGAAGGGTATTTTTCCCTTTCTTGCTTTGAGCCCGGCGACGGCGCCCTTGTTGGCGAGCATAAGATTGCGATCCTGGCTCAAGAGCCTTTGGGTGAGACAAAGATGCGTTGGCATGCACCTAAGAAATACTCCAATCCTGCCACCTCAGACCTTCGAGAGACGATCGATAGCCCCACGGAGTCCATAGAGATTGAATTAACCTGGGGTAAAAAGAAAGGGCCTTTCATTGAATCCATGTGAGAGGAATACCCGGAAAGCCTTTCACTACAGAACCACACCTAACCAGTTACCAAATGCGATTTAAGGCGAATAGTTCGTTCGTTGCATGATGGTGATTTAGTCGTAAATCTTTAGAACAAGGATTCGGTAATAAAATGGATATCACTAAAGAACGAAGCAATTCAATTTACAGAGTAGGGCCGTCGATTGCGATGGTTGTCTTGGTACACCTCCCCCTTTCTTCTTGGGCCGCCGTATTCTATGTCGCTACAGCTAACGACATAAATACCGCGATGCAGTCAGCGCAGCCAGGAGATACCCTTATTATGCAGAATGGTACGTGGACCAACCAGAACATAGAATTCGCCGGGGATGGCCTTCCTGGAATGCCGATTACCTTGCGGGCGGAAACACCAGGCGGAGTTCTATTGAATGGTTCCTCACGGCTTAGCATCTCAGGAGATAGCCTTGTCGTTGATGGGTTGAACTTCGAGGGGGGGGCTTTGAGTTCTGGGAGCGTCGTGCAGTTCCGCGGGAGCAATGGCGAAGCGACGAACTCTCGGTTTACCAATTCTGCCATCGTTGATTACAACCCGGCTGATGTTAACACACGCTATTTCTGGGTCTCTTTGTATGGACAGTCAAATCGTGTCGATAACAACTACTTTTCTGGACAAGACCACTCCGGAGTTACAGTAACCGTTTGGCGTGACTCAGCAGACCCTGATCTTCACCTAATCGACAGAAATTACTTTGCTGATCGGCCCGAAGGGAACGGAAATGGATTCGAGACGATCCGAATCGGCACGAGTGCGGAGTCGCTTAGTGATTCTTTCACGACAGTTCAGAATAATCTTTTTGAGCGTGTCGATGGTGAGATCGAAATTATTTCAGGCAAGTCCGGGAACAACACTTACCGTTACAACACTTTCCGTGAATCGGCGGGGACTCTTACTTTAAGGCAAGGCAATAACAATCTTGTCGAAGGCAATTTCTTTTTAGGTGAAGGAAAGCAAGATGCAGGAGGAGTGCGAGTCATTGGTGAAAATCAAACGATTGTCAACAACTACTTCAGCGAGCTCGATGATGTCTCCCAGGGGGCCATTTCAATTTCTGCGGGAGTTCCGAATCCAAGTCTCTCTTCTTACGCTCAAGTCAAGAATACGCTGATCGCACAGAACACCATTATCGATGTGGAAGCGGCAGCGATTACCTTTGACAATGGCCTAGGGAGCAATGGCCGCACACTCTTGGCTGAAACGGTTACCATCGCCAACAATCTCATCTGGAGCAATCAAGCCCCGCTTTTTGAGGGAAACGAAGGTGCCAACTGGAACTGGGAAAACAATATCGCCTATGGCCAGTCTTTAGGTCCCGTGGCGGGGAATCCGGAAGTAACCGTTGCCAATCCCCAATTGGCCCTAGGGCAGGATGGCGTGTACCGCCTGAGTGCCGCTAGCCCAGCAATCGACGCGGGAGCCTCCGGATACTCCGGAATTATTTCCGACGACATTGAGGGACAGCCAAGAATAGGCATCTACGATGTGGGGGCTGACGAATTTTCCACGGCTACGATTGTTCGCAAGCCCCTGACTGCCGGAGATGTGGGGCCCGGGTGGCTCTACTGGCCCGAACCGATCACGCAGCATGGCGTTAGTTGCTTGTCCAATGGCTGTGCCATTCAAGCGGAGGCTTACACTTCGATTTATGATTCGGATGCGGACGGCGCTATCTGGGAAAAGCTAGGTGTTGCCGAAGCACTCGGAGGAGAAGTACTTAAGGCGCCAGATGCTAGTACCGTAATTCTTCCCGGCGGGCCACAGGACACCATCGTTTCCTTCGATCTTGAGTTTGAAGAGGAGGGAGTCTACACGGCCTATTACCGCGTGCGTGGCTTTAGTACATCAACTGACAGCTTGTTTACGCCGGATGACTTTGGTGTCGACCCAGATAATATCGAGAACGGATCATCCGACGGAGAATTTCGTTGGGAGAAAGATTCAAGAGCGTTTTCTATCGATTCATCGCAAGTAGGTGTTCCACTAGAGTTTCGATTCTCTATGCGTGAGAAACTGCTCGAATTCGATGCCTTTGTGCTTAACTTGGACTCGAACCTAAGCGCTGCTGAACTCGACAGTCTGTTTGACGCCGTCACTGGAGATTACAACGGCAATGGGATCGTTGATGTAGCTGACTACACTGTCTGGCGAGACACTTTAGGCCAAGTAGGTGTTGGACTATCGGCCGATGGTGATGGAAATGGTGTGGTCGACATACCCGATCTCTTTGTATGGGCGAATAATTTCGGGAACAGTGCAGAAGATTCCTCTTCGATCTCGGTGCCCGAGCCCATCTCTTCGACGTTAGTTTCCCTCCTATTAGGCTCGCTTTTAGTAACATCCCGGCCGAACCGAAAAGCCATTCCCTAGTTATTTTCGGTGTGATTTTCTTAAGTCTGTAACAAATACCATTTGAGAAGAAAAGAAATGCCCTCGACTCCTGACAAAAAACTCCTTGATACGACACCCTCTCGTCGCGACTTTTTACGGACGACATCGGTAGCCGCTGCCACACTAGCGGCACCCTACATTGTTCCCTCGTCGGTTTTAGGCGCCTCGGCGCCTAGTAATCGAATCAACGTCGCTTGCCTGGGCACTGGCAACCAGGGTTTCTTAGACCTGAGGCTGTTCATGGCACAATCAGACTGCCAACTGGTGGCTGTTTGCGACGTGAACCGCGGTAGCGGTGGCTACAAGAACCCGACCGATGTCCGTGGGCTCCTTCCCGCCAAAGAACTTGTCGAGAAGCATTACGCCCGCCAAAGCGAGTCGGGCTCCTACAAAGGCTGCGACACCTACGAAGACTACCGTGAGGTGCTTGCACGCAAAGACATTGACGCAGTAATCGTTGTAGCTCCGGATCATTGGCACGACGTGATGACGGTCGCTGCTGCAAAAGCCGGCAAGGACATTTACTGTGAGAAGCCCTTGGGACTGACGATTGCTGGTCAGCAAAAGATGATTCAAGCCGTCCGTGAAAACCAACGCATCTTGCAAACGGGCTCGCATGAACGATCCAATCCGTACGCTCGAGCTGCTTGCGAGCTAGTTAGGAGCGGCGCGATCGGCAAAGTCAGACGCGTGGTCTGTCATGTCGGTCGGCACAATAAGGTAAGCCCTGGCCCCGGTTGGAAACCCATGTCTATCCCCAAGGGTTTTAATTACGACATGTGGCTCGGCCCCGCCCCTGAGCAGCCGTACCACCGCGACCGCTGCCTCTACAATTTCCGCTTTATGGGAGACTATGCAGGTGGTCAAACGACGAATTTTGGAGCCCACTCGATCGATTTGGCTCAGTGGGGACTAGGAACCGACTTAACGGGGCCCACACAAGTTGAGCACGTCTATGCGGACTACTTGCCTGAAGGAAGTCTGTTCGATGCGGCCACTTACTTAAACTTCCGTTGTAAGTACGAGAACGGAACGGTGCTTGAGTGCGTTACGGGTTCACCCTCGGTACGTACGACTTTCTATGGGACCGATGGAGTGATCAACATTGATAGTCAGGGACAAAACGCGAGCGTAATTCCTGAAAAACTTGCTCCGAAAAAGCTTCAAAAGCGAGTGAAATACCATTCGGGGTCCGATCATGTTCGCAATTTCCTTGATTGCGTGAAGTCGCGCCACGAGCCCGCAGCACCGGTCGAGGTGGGCCACCGCAGCGCAACGATTTGCCACTTGGGAAATATCGCCTTGAAGCTCAAGGCTAAGCTGAAGTGGAATCCTGAGACAGAGCGATTTGAAGGTTCTGGCAGTGAAGATGCCAACCTCCTGCTCGCACGCGAACAAAGGCCTCAATGGGCCATTTCCTAGTCGTATCTTTTCGTTCCGATCAACCTTTTGCCCGACACCATTCCTTCGCTAGAGTAACCTAAGTTGTCTACTTTCCATTTGCAACGATCAGATCAACCCAAGCCCCCTCGCTTGGGCGGAACTGGTGCGCTATCCAAGAGGCCTACAACAGCCTCTGTCCATGATGTGCATGTTGTAGGAGTAGAACTGTACTTCTTGCCAATCGACACTCGAGTACCACTGAAGTTTGGTGCCGAGACGCTTACCTCGGTAACGTGTGCTCGAGTCAAGATCACGGTCGAAGATGAGAAAGGTCACCGAGCCACAGGCTGGGGCGAAACGCCACTTAGCATTCAGTGGGTTTGGCCTTCGGCGATTCCCCATGCGACTCGCTACGAGGCCCTGTGCAACTTTTGTTCACGATTGGCCCAGCGATGGTCGGTGTTTGACACGGTTGGTCATCCCATGGAAATTGGACATGCCTTCCAGCAAGAGGTGCTGCAAGAAGAGATGGAACGGTGGCAGAAGGAGAACGATCAGGAAGTGGCTCTCCCTCTGCTTGCTGCTTTGGTCTGCTGCTCGCCTTTCGATATTGCCTTGTACGATGCCTATGGCAAGTTACAC
>JAJRUA010000129.1 GCA_024278035.1 Planctomycetota bacterium
ACGCCCCGCGGCAACGAGGATCACACCGAATCGGGCCGGTTGTGGAGCGGAAGGGCTTGGCATCCCAAGATGTTAGCCGCCCAGGGAGTTTTCGTCAGCGGGGCAGACCCTTCGCGCTAGACGGCGAGCCGTCGGCGTAAGCCGCCAGTGGTTGCCCAAGCGGTAATTGCGGTATCCCACCACTTTCGGACAGAGTCGGAACCGAAAAATCACGCTGCTAATACCGGAGCGTTTACGGCTTCGTAATCGTTGGGCAAGAGGTAATCGAGCGTCTGGTGAAGTCGAACTGGATTGTAAAAGGTTTCGATGTATTTGAAAACACTCGGGGCGTGCTTCGTCCAAGTCAGCGTACTCATCGATCCTAGCATGCTTCATTGCGACTCCTTCACAATCGCTTTTACTGGTAACACGGGGCCGTTGGCCAGGTGGCCCAAGGCGATTGCTCGCCCCGGGCTCCCACAGATCCGTACGTGCCCGCATTAGAGCATACGGCTCATCACCTCAAACGTTTACCTCACGATGCCTGACGATCGAATGCACCACACGTAAGGGTGGAAGCGGGAACGATTCGAGAAGCCGATTGAACTTATCCCAATCTAACTTCCGTTTGCGGTGTCGGCGACTAAGCCAACGACGCCACACGCGATGAACCAGAAAGCGAAACTTCTTCAACGACTCGCCGTTACCCGTGATTCCATAATACGCATCGTGTCCTCGAATCTTCAAACTTAAAACGGCATGCTGGTCGATGAGCCGATCATGACGATGGGCTCGACACCAGCGGTCAATGGCCTGAACAGAACGAGTTAGACGAGACGACATGGTCTTGCGTTTGACGATTCGTTGACCGCTACGAGAGCGGCTCCAATAATGCGTAAATCCCAGCAAGTCGAAGGTTTCCGGCTTGCTGGGGGCATTCCCAGATTGTCCCGGAGACAATAGCGGACGTCGAAAGTCGACGAGCCGAGTTTTCTCCGGATGAATCGTCAGGCCGTATTTGGAGCAACGTTTGCCCAGTACGGCCAACACACGACGAGCGTCCGATTCCACCTCGAAGATCATGACCGCATCATCGGCGTACCGAACCAGATGGGCTCGGGCACGCAGACACGGAAGAACCTCGTGATGAAACCATTGGTCCAAAACGTAGTGGAGGTAGATGTTTGCCAATAGTGGCGAAACGACTCCACCTTGTGGGCTACCACGGCCTGGGTAACTTACGTTGCCCAATTCCATGACACCCGCATTCAGCCATTTGCCGATTAGGCGTAACAATACGCCGTCGCGAACTCGTCGCTGAAGAAACGTTCGGAGATGGCCATGGTCCAGAGTGTCGTCCTTTCTGCTGACATAAGGGGCTTTCGCAAATCGACCTCAAGCACAAAGCCCCCTCGCAAATCCATCGTGTGTTTCCACGTCGCAGCATCCGATGCTGTTTCGTTGATACGTTGTTCAAGTTTCTGAGCACTTGCCGCCGAATAATCCGTGAAAAGGGCTCAACATCGGTTGCTTAATGTGACGTCTCGGCCCTGTTGAGAGAAAGGGCTCCGCCGGGTCCTCGCTGAGTCGCAAGTTCCCCGACATCGTCAGTACTATCAAAACGCTCCGATCCCCTACTGTTCGTCTTGCTTCGCTCCGGTTCTCGTCGCTCAGCAATACCACGTCGGCTTGCGGTTCGTTTCGTCCCTTCCATCGCCACCACAAGCCAGACAATGGACCGAGAGTTGGTCGTCCGGTCTCTCAGCCGGGTGGTTCACGTGGAAACAACAGGGTCTCCCAAGTTCCTGGGGAACCCCAGTATTCATCTGCCCATGGTCTTCGACCCCGGTCGGACAACGTGGGACTTGCCAAAGCGTCCCGGCTGTGCTGCTCCCGCGAAAAAGAAAACGAAAGCTCCAACGTAAAATCCTCTTTCGAGGCTCAATCGCATGGCTTCTGAACTCGCTGTCTACGCTTCGTCACGTTCGTTACCTCACGCAACGCAAGACTCGCTTCCGACTGCCGACTAGGCTTTATCGGGTGGATTCTCACCACTGGGTTCCAACGAAAGGTTTCAGGTCATCATGTCATGATCATTCCCCTCTCCCAAGCTTGACTTGGCGCAACTTTTTTAGGATTTCTCGCTCCATCTCGGTTCGCTTGAGCACGCACCTTTCTGAGCCGCTTGTTCTCAGCCTGCAACTCGGTAATGGTGGCATCATCACCGCAAACGCCCACCGCTTGGCTGGCCACTTTGAACGAAGAACTCTCCTCGACGATCAACCGTACGGCATCTCGCTTGAAATCTTCGCTGTAGCTGCGACGCTTCGAGGTGAACGGCTGCGAATCAAACCCTCCGCAAGAAAAACGTCGCCGCTTTCATGCGAGGGACTTTTCCATTGCGAGGATTCGGCCTTCGTTAACCGGCCCCGCTTTCACGTCCACGAAGTGGCCCACCTCTTCAGCACTTGCTGAGAGTTTTACGGGGGCATAGCGGCAGGAAGTGCCGACGTAACGCCCCTCTTCAAGGGGCGTTTCAACAAGGACTCGTAGATTCTTGCCCTGGAGCGTCGCAAAATACTGGTCGCGCAGCTCCGATTCGACTTCGGCAAGTCGATGGATTCTTTCGGTCTTTAGTGCCTTTGGCAACTGCTCGGACATGTCCCATGCGGGGGTGCCCCGACGTGCCGAGAAAGGGAACCCATGAATTTTAGAGAAGCCCGCGCTGCGGCAGGTGGCGAGTGTTTGCTCGAACTCGGCATCGGTTTCACCAGGGAAGCCGACGATCACATCGGTCGTAATAGCCGGTTGATCGAGCCGTTCGCGCAGCAGGTTGCACCGATCAACGAACCGACGGCTACCCCAACGGCGACGCATTCGCCGCAGCACACTGTCCGAGCCACTTTGCATTGAGATATGCAGATGCGGGGCGATGCGGTCGGGGCGATCGGCCATCACATCGATCAATTCTCGCGTTACCTCGGTCGCTTCGATGCTCGAAAGCCGCACGCGAAAATCCCCTGGCAAAGCAGCAAGCTGCTTCACTAAGTGTGAAAGGCGGACCCAAGAGTCTTTGTCGCGTGGTCGCTGTCGGTTCCAATCGACGCCATAATGGCCCAGGTGGATGCCCGTGAGAACCACTTCGCGAAAGCCGTTTTCTATCAAGCCGCGCACCTCGTGCGTCACCTCGTCAAGAGGCCGGCTCGTGAGATTGGGGCGCACATGAGGGATCACGCAAAAACTGCACCGCAGCAGGCAGCCATCCTGCACTTTCACATAGGCACGGCTCCGCTGGCCGAGTCCTGAGATGCCGGTCGGCACGTCGGTCACGCCAAACCGGCCCAGCAGATCTGGCAACTCCCGCTTGTCGGTCAGCACTTCCGTTACGCCTGGCAGCGCAGCGACCTCTTCGGGGGCACGTGTCGCATAGCAACCCATGACCACAATTTTTGCTGCCGGGTTCTGTCTAGCCATTCGTCGCACCACTTGCCGGCTCTTCGCATCGCCCTCCGCTGTTACGGTGCAAGTATTCACCACACACAGATCGGCCTCTTCGTCTCGCGCGGCCTCCGTATAGCCAATCGTTGCGAGCCCTTCACGAAGAAACTCCGTTTCGTACTGGTTGACTTTGCAGCCAAGCGTGTGTGTTTTGAGTTTCATGTTATTTTCAATGCCGACGGATCGTGATAAAGCTGCAGTTCACTCTATCGGCTCAATCGATGCGGTCATCGAGCCTTGGCACGCTTGGATGCTTTCGTCTTTTCCGTAGGTGTGGATTTGCTCTTGTTTGAGTTCGGCATGTTCTTTGGTGGTGGTTAGCACGACGGCCCGGCCCGCCGTATCGACCGTCTTGGTGAGCAGAAAGCATTTTTCTAGCGGATGCCCAAAAAGCTCACGGAGCATCACGATGACGTATTCGTACGAATGGTCATCGTCATCCCAGAGCAAGACATTGTAGCGAGGAATCCCCTGGCGTTTTCTCTCCTTCTCTTTCCCGGTCCTTTTTTTGGGCCATTTTTTGGGCTCGACGACAATGGTCATCCCAGCATCGTCTGGGGGATCCGCTCTGAAAGGGTTTTCATCCATCGTGGACTTATGGAAATAGGGCTAAGGGAAGGAAGCTGGACTGGATCACGGGAGGCAAAGGGATTTACGGGAAAACAAGGGAGATCAAAATCCTGTTCGGCTTTCGCGCGGTTTTTAAGGGAATGGCGTGGTGGTGGCCGGGGCTCGGTCCAAGTATATTTGTTCTTTGGCCCGAAGGCCAATCGTGGCCCCCCTCCACTGCTACCCCCTTTTTTGACCGATGAGCGATCTTGATCAATGTCTAACCGACCTTCAAGAACAGCACGAGCAGCGGCTTTTAGAGCTGCTGGCTATTCCGAGTGTAAGTGCGGACTCGCGCTACGAGGCGGATATCGCCCGGGCAGCCGATTGGGTAGAGGCTGAGCTTTCGGGCATGGGGCTTTCGGGCATGGGGCTTTCGACCGAGCGGCTCGAAACGCCGGGCCACCCGATAATTTATGCCGAGTCGCCTCCCGTGCCAGGAGCCCCCGTGGCGCTCGTTTATGGCCACTACGACGTGCAGCCGCCCGACCCGCTCGACGAGTGGCTCACGCCGCCGTTTGAGCCAACCGTGCGCGATGGCAACGTCTACGCCCGTGGGGCAACCGATGACAAAGGGCAAATGCTTACCCATGTCCTGGCCGCGGCGGCTGTGCTCAAAACCGAGGGCAAATTACCCCTTCAATTAAAATTTCTAATCGAAGGCGAAGAAGAGGTCGGCAGCGAACATCTTGAGAAGATCGTTGCCGAGCGGAGCGAACAACTCGCTTGCGATGTGGTTGTCGTCAGCGATAGCTCACAGTTCGCCCCGGGCGTGCCTGCCGTAACATACGGTCTGCGCGGCATCGCTTACTACGAAATCCTCCTGGAAGGGCCCAAGCAAGATTTGCACTCGGGCACGTTTGGTGGCGGCGTGACGAACCCCGCCAACACCTTGGCAAAGATGCTTGCCGCGCTGACCGATGGCGAAGGTCGCATTCAACTTCCCGGTTTTTATGATAATGTGGAAGAGCTAACCGATGGCGAGCGCGAAGAGTTCGCCTCGTTGCCTTTCGACGAAGAAAAGTTCAAGGCACAACTTCAAGTCGAGGGGCTCTCGGGCGAGTCCTACTACACGACACTCGAACGTCGTTGGGCACGGCCCACGTGCGATGTGAATGGCCTTTGGAGTGGCTATCAGGGCGAAGGGGCCAAGACGGTTTTGCCAGCCCGTGCCGGGGCGAAAGTCAGCTTTCGGCTTGTTCCGAACCAGTGTCCGAAGCAAGTCACTCAGGCGCTGCATGATTTCTTAGAGCCGCTCGTTCCGTCGGGCATCCGCCTTACGATCGTCGATCACCACGGAGCGCCCGGCGTTGTCTTCCCGCTCGGCAGCCCCTACATGCAGGCCGCCTCGGCGGCGATTGAGCATGGTTTCGGGGCGAAGCCCGTCTTTATCCGCGAAGGGGGCTCGATCCCCATCGTCAATACTTTTGCTCGAGAGTTGGGGGCCGACGTCTTGCTCTTAGGTTGGGGCCTAGACGACGACAACACCCACAGCCCTAATGAAAAGTTCAACCTGGGCGATTTTCACCGAGGAATCCGCTCCAGCGCCCGGCTTTGGTCGGAGTTGGCCAAGGTGGAGAGATAGCGGAGAGGTAGAACTGCTTCTATCGAAGGGCTGACACCCAACCGCTCGCCGCTCTTTATTCGCCCGACCGCTTGCCGCTCTTGGTTGTATTTTGCCTTTCTCCCTCTACCTTTTTTTACTCCATGCTTGATAAACGCTACATCCTTGAAAACGCCGACTTGGTCCAAAAGAACTGCGAAGTGCGCGGCGTGAAGACCGATGTCGCTCGGTTTGTGGCGCTTGAGAACGAGCGACGAGCGTTGCAACAAGCGGTCGAAGAATTGAACCGACAGGCGAACGCTGTTAGTAAGACGATCGGCAAAGCAAAAGACGAAGCCGAGCGAGAATCTCGGAAAGAAGAAGGGCGTAAGCTCCGTTCGGAGAAAGAAGTCAAGCAGGCAGACCTTGATCGAATCACCGCCGAAGCGGATGCCATCCTTCGTAACATGCCCAACCTGACCCATCCGGAATCGCCCGTGGGCGATGAGGCGGCAAGCCGTGAGTTGCGTCACGGCGAAATGCAGCCAACTAGTTTTAACTTCCCTGTGCTCGACCATGTCGAACTGGCTGAGCAGCACGACCTGATTGACTTTGAGGGAGGGGCGCGTGTCTCGGGCAACGGTTTTTACTTTCTAAAAAACGAAGCGGTCTTGCTCGAAATGGCCCTCCAGCGCTACGTGCTCGAAATACTGATGGGCGAAGGCTTTACGCCGATGACGACGCCCGATGTGGCGCGGGGCGAAATTTTGCAGGGAGTCGGCTTCATTCCCCGTGGCCCCGAGACACAAATCTATAGCGTCGAAAACCACGACCTCAACCTCGTGGCCACGGCAGAGATCACCCTTGGCGGTCTCTACGCCGGCCAGGTGCTTGAAGAAGAGGACTTGCCGATCAAACTGTGTGGCATTAGCCACTGTTTCCGTACCGAAGCGGGGGCCGCAGGGCGGGCGAGCCGTGGCCTGTACCGGGTACATCAGTTTACCAAAGTCGAAATGTTTGCCTTCACTTCGCCCGAACAAAGCGAAGACATGCTCAACATGTTTTGTGACTTGGAAGGCGAAATTTTCAATGGCTTGGGTCTGCCGTTCCGAGTGCTCGACATCGCGACAGGGGACCTTGGTGGCCCTGCTTACCGGAAGTTCGATCTTGAAGCGTGGATGCCGGGGCGTGGAAAAGCAGGCGAATACGGCGAAGTCACCAGCACCAGCAATTGCACCGACTACCAATCCCGCCGCCTCAACATTCGCTACAAGAAAAAGGGAGAGAAGGGAACCCATTTCGTCCATACGCTCAACGGCACGGCGGTCGCCTGTAGCAGGGCACTGATTGCCATCTTCGAAAACTGCCAACAGGCGGATGGGTCGATTCTGGTGCCCGAAGTCCTACGCGACTACGTCGGCAAAGACCGCATCGGCAGCACGGAAGATAGC
>JAJRUA010000130.1 GCA_024278035.1 Planctomycetota bacterium
CAGGAGAACTGCAAAGTCGTTTCCCGAGAAGGATTTTGGGGATAAGGGGGATGTTGGAGATAGGGGGGATGGCTGTCGGGTAAGGTTATCGCTTCCTTACCAAGGGCTTTCTTCGGAAGCCGGGAAGAACGGTTTTCTACTCGGTTTTGTGAGGGGCCCAACATTTCGCCTAAAATAATTCCTGCCTCAGGAGCCTTGTTTCTGTGGGCCAACTTCCCGTCTCCCCCATCCCTGGCATCTCCCCTACCCCCTCAATTGCCTTCGGAAGTTCTTGACTTTGCAATTCGTCTGCCCTGCCGAGCCCGGGATTCGTTGACAGTCCCCTCTGTGTCGGTACGATGGCGGTTCTACCGGGAACTTTTTGTGGCGGCACAACGTCTCAAAGTGTCCCTTCTGTGAGGTTTCTCCTGGCGAAGTCGCTGGAGGGGCGTTTTTCCAACGGTTTGTCATCAAAAAACTTGAGCTCGGCCATGCAACGCTATCGCGTCAATTATCCCTTGTTGATCGGTCTGGTCGTCGGCACGATGGTCGTCATTGGGGGAGGCTATGGCCTCTGGAAGGTGCAAGTCGAACGCAACGCCGGGCGATTGATGACCCGAGCGGACGAAGCTCTGGCTGAGGGAGAATTGCTCGACGCAGCGAAGCTCTACAGCCAGTACTTGGCCATCCGCAAGGACGATGCCGAGGCGATGGAAAAGTTGGCCAACACCTACGCCGACATTGCCGATGAGCCGAAAGTGGAAGGCAAGGATATTCGCATCGCTCTGGGTTTGCTTGAAAAAACCGTTCGTGAACAGCCAGAGAACCAAACGCTCCGCCGACGGTTGATCGACATGCTGATGTCGTCCCGTATTCGGATGCTCAAGCCGGCGCTGGATCATATTTCGCAACAATTGAACCAGACTCCAAACGACCCTGAGCTTGAGGTGATGCGGTCTGAATGTCTGTTCGCGGCCAACGACTCGAAGGCGGTCGATCATGCCTACAAGCTTATCGGCTACGATGCGGCGAAAGATGCATTCGACCAAGAGGCGGGAGTTGCTCCAGAAGACCCTCCCGTGTATCGCCGTTTGGCCAATGTGCTTCGTACCGACCAACACGAGCAAGAACTTGCGGATCGTGTTATCGATCAGATGGTCAAAGCGAACAACGAGGACGGCACAGCCTATCTGTTACGCGCTCAGTACCTTGAGTCGATCGGAAAGAAAGACGAGGCGCTCGAAGATGTTAAAAAGGCGTACGAACTTTCGCCGGAAGAGCCGCCAATCGTTGTCGCCGCTGCGCGGATGGCCCTGCAAAATGAGAATTCGGACAAGGCGCGTGATCTATTGCTCGAGGGCATTCGGGTGAACCCTGAAAACCCTAGTCTTTACCAAACACTTGCGGGGGTGGAGGTACAGTTGGGGAACTACGACCAAGCAGTCGAGCGGTACGAGGCAGGCGTTGCCGCGGTGCCGGCTCACAAAAGCCAAATGTTGTCTTTTTACAAAGCTCGCTTGCAGATTGAACAAGGACGTTTGGACGAAGCGAAAACGTCGCTCACGGCGATGCGAGAAGCAGAGTACATGATGCCGGCCTTTATCGATTATCTTGGCGCTCGCTTGGCGATGAGCAAGAACGAGTGGTTCAAAGCGTCGAAGGAGTTTGAACGATTGCAGGGGTTCATGTCCAAGATTCCCGACATGAACGTCGAACTGAGTTATTTACTCGCTTTTTGTTATGAGAAACTGGGCCAATTTGAGAAAGCGAAAGATGCCTACAGCATCGCACTTCAGGCCAATCCGACAAATAGAATGGCCCGATTTGGATTGACTCGTGTAGGAAACGCGATGGGGCAAGTGAGCCAGAATTCAGAGGACATTTCGATCTATGTTGCCCTTCAGAACGAACTGGCCAAGCCCAAGAACGAGCAAGACTGGGAAGCCTTCCACGAAATGGCGGACCGTTATGTCGATCGGCTTGAGTTGAGCGAAGGAATGCGATTGGTGCTGCAAGCCGAGGTACTAATGCGCCGGGGACTTTACAAAGAAGCACGGGCCAAACTTATCGAGGCCTACAAAAAGGCTCCGAAAGACCTGGGGGTTCGCCGGGCGGCAGTCAAGCTGTTTGCTTCGGATCCGACACAGGGGCCAGTTAAAGCACTCAAATTGCTCGACAAGGTGGTAGATGACTTTGGTGATCTACCCATCTTACGCCTGGAGCGTGCTGACCTGTTGGTCGCGATCAATGACGAAGGACTCACCGAGCAGTTGTTCGCTCTAACGGATGGAATTGAGGATTGGAAAATCAATCAGCAGGTGCAGCTTTGGACCGGGATCGGACAAAAGTTTTCCCGATTGAACGATCGCGAATCGCAACTTGTAACCATGGCAAAAGTTGCCGACCTCTCGCCGGGTGATTTACCAACGCTTGAGAAAATGTTCATGATGGCCCGCGAATCGAAGGACGACGCGGCCATGACAGAAGCCCAGAAAAAGATTCTTGCCGTGGTAGGCGATAAGGATGACGCCGCCTATCAAATCACCGAAGCCTATCGCCTCGTTACCAAATATCGGACCGAGAAAAAGGATCCGGAATTGTTAGAAGAAGCGGAAAGTTTTGTCGAGCAAGGGTTTGTGGATCGCCCCAACTGGAACAAATTGCACATGCTCAGGGCAGAGATTCATCTTTTGCGCGGCGATGCGAGGGGGGCTCTCGCTAGTTTCGACCAAGCGTCCAGCTTGGGTAGGCCGACCGCTTTGTCCCTTTATCAACACGTGAAACTCCTGACAAATTTCGGGCGTTATGCGGACGTTATTAAGCAAGTCGAAAAGGTGAAACCGGAACTTCGAGTTCAACTTCTTGGGCAGGATTACGCTGACGCTCTCATGCAGAGGGGGCGTGTGGAAGAGGCGATCCTTATCGCTGAAAAACGAGCCAAAGCGGCTGCCTCGAACAGTGGCGTTCAACTTTGGTATGGCCAGTTCCTGTCACGCGCTTCGGGCTCGGAGGAGTTCAGCGACGACCGGAAGAAAGCCATTCGGAAGCAAGCAGGCGAAGCCTTTCGCCAAGCGGTGGATATCGATTCTAGCTCAAAGCAGGCCTGGCTTGCGCTGGTGGGGTTCCATGTAGCAGCAGGAGACAAGGTCGCGGGGGAAGATGCTTTTCGCGAAGCTCAGATTTCGCTTGTCGAGGACCAAACGGTCCTTATGTTTGCTCGTTGTAATGAACTCCTTGGGCGATGGATTGATGCCGAGGCGCTCTACACTCAGGAGGTTGAAGAGGCCGAACCGCAAGCCAAGGGGCGAGCCCTTCGACTGCTAGCCACTTTCTATCTGGGCCCCGGTTATCCTAAGGGCGACAAGGTCGAGAAAGCTACGCCGTTGATTAACGGCATCTTGCGAGAAGTGGTCGATGGCGATTTGCCCGCCAACAGTCCTTACGCCCAATGGGCGCGTAGCACAGCGGCTCGTATTCTTGCTTCCCAAGGCGATTACCAAAAACTCCTTGATGCAGAACGCCTGTTGGCCTCGAATGTGGAAGAAGGGGAGCTACCCGCGGCTGATCGGCTACTGATGGCTGAAATTCTCGCTCCTCGCCCTGAGCCCATTTCACGAAAAAAAGCGGTTCGACTCTTTGAGCGGCTACGCGAAAACCAAAAACTTTCGCTCAAATCAGAACTTGATCTGGGGCGTCTCTACTTTGCCCTTGGCGATTGGCGGCAGTGTCGGGAACAGATGATTGATGTGATCGCTCGTTTCCCGAAAGAACCTTCTGTGCGGCTTGCTTACTTGAAGATGTTGTTAGAACGGGGAGGGCCCAGCGATATTTCACTGGCGATCCCTCAGCTCAAACGTCTGAGTCAGTTGGCGCCAGGAAAGATGTCGACGCGCGAAATGATCGCTCGGGTAGCACTCAAGCGGGGCAAGCAACGCGAAGCTGCCGCGGCGATTCGGGGTATGTTGCCAAAGAACTTGGCGAGCGTTACGAAAAAGCAATTGCCGATCGTAAAGCGGGTAGCCCAGTTGCTTGCAGAGTTTGAGAATTACGAAGGTGCCTTGCCTCTCTACCAGTTGGCTGCAAAAAAAGGGGGAATACGTGAGAAGCTTGACCTGTTGCGTTTCACGGGCCAGCATTTGGATGTTGCCAAAGGGCTTAGCGGTTTGGAATCGCTTCGCTCAACCGATGTCGAGCCCCTATCAATTATTCAGCAAGCGATGGCTATTCTTCGTTCGCCTGCCGATGGGGAGGAACATTCGGATGAGCTTGCTACCGTACAAGGTTGGCTGGACCGAGCGCTTCGCGAAGATCCGCATAGTACGCCGCTTCGCCTTCAGCAAGCCGAGCTGTACGATATTAGCCAGAAGTATGCCGAGGCCTCGGCGGTCTATCGAACCTTGCTTACGGAAGGGGACCTGACGGGAGTTGGCCGAGCGGTGGTGCTGAATAACTTGGCGTACTTGCTTGCCCTGGCACCTTTGAATGATGAGGACATGAGCGAGGCCCGTGATTTTGTCAACGAGGCGGTTGATTTGCTTGGCCCTCAGACCGACATCCTCGACACACGGGCCGTGATTTCGATCGCCGCGAAACAGTATGCAGATGCCATCGACGACCTCAATCTAGCGGTGATCGACCGACCGACCGCGTCGAAGTACTTCCACAAAGCGACCGCCCACCTGTTGGCGGGCCAAAACCAATTGGCGATCCATGCGTGGAAGAAAGCGGTCGAATTGGGGCTCACACGCGAATCGATCTCGAAGCTAGAAAAAGAGCAATACGACGAGGTTCAGCGTAAGCTAGAGAGCCTCGGCATGCAAAGTGCCCAGCTATAAGGTTGGCAATTGCCTATAAAAGGCGGACTGCAAGGAAGCGGCTAGAGCCTAGATTTGTAGGTATTGGTTTGACTGACTATCCTAGGGACAGGCCTAGGGACAGGG
>JAJRUA010000131.1 GCA_024278035.1 Planctomycetota bacterium
CTCCGCTACGCGATCAAGTTGGGTATTTCGGTCGAGGAGATTTATAAGCTGACGGGGATTGACCCTTGGTTCCTCGACAACTTATTGGAGATTGTTGAGACGGAGGAGGCGTTGCGGAAGGCGGAAGGGGGAAGAGGGAAAGAAGGGTTGGATTCGCTCACCGATGAATTGCTTCGTACGGCTAAGCGGCAAGGGTTTTCGGATCACCAAATCGCTACGATCTTTGGCTGTAAAGAAAACGAAGTACGCAGCCTTCGGGTTGAACGGGGTGTGACGCCCGTCTTTAAGTCGGTGGATACGTGTGCTGCGGAGTTTGAGGCTCTTACGCCCTACTTTTATTCTACCTACGAAACCGAAGACGAAGTCCCGGCCAAGGGGACCGATGAGAACGGAAAACCGAAAAAGCGAATTGTGATTCTCGGTGGCGGGCCAAACCGAATTGGTCAGGGCATTGAGTTCGACTACTGCTGTTGCCACGCGAGTTTTGCGCTGAAGGAACTGGGCATTGAGTCGATCATGATCAACTCGAACCCTGAGACGGTAAGCACCGATTACGATACGAGTGACCTGCTGTTCTTTGAGCCACTGACGGTGGAAGATGTGCTCAACGTCTGTGAGCGTGTCAAAGCGGATGGTGTGATTGTACAATTTGGTGGCCAAACGCCGCTCAACTTAGCACGAGCCCTCCAGGACGCAGGGCTTCCGATCATCGGCACAAGTGTCGATGCGATTGAGGATGCCGAAGACCGGGAGAAGTTTACGGACCTCATCAATCGGTTGGGGCTCAAGCAACCAGAAAGCGGTATCGCCCAGACGATGGAAGAAGCCCGGACGATTGTCAAGCGAATTGGCTACCCCGCTTTGGTGCGACCGAGTTTTGTTTTGGGTGGTCGGGCGATGGAGATTTGCTACGATAACGCGCAACTTGATCGGTTTGTTGCTGAGGCGTTTATTGCCGCCCAAGGGCAGCCGGTGCTGATCGATAGTTTCCTAGAAGAAGCGACCGAGATTGATGTCGACGCTATTTGCGATGGCGAAACGGTCGTTGTGCCGGGCATCATGGAGCATATCGAAGAGGCGGGGGTCCATTCTGGTGACTCGGCTTGTGTGATTCCGGCTCACAGTTTGACGGCCCCCGTGCTGAAAGAAATCCGTGACGCGACGGAGGCCTTGGCAAGGGACTTGGGGGTCATCGGTCTGATGAACGTACAGTTCGCAGTGAAACAGGAAGAAGCGGGTCCGGTTCTCTACGTCATTGAGGTCAATCCGCGTGCCAGCCGAACCGTGCCTTTTGTCTCCAAGGCGACCGGCTTGCCGGCGGCCAAGGTGGCGGCCAAGGTGATGGCGGGCGTTTCGCTCAAGGAGCAGGGCGTGACCGAAGACCCGATACCCAAACGTGTCTCCGTGAAAGAGGCCGTTTTCCCGTTCATCAAGTTCCGCGGCGTAGATATTGTGCTTGGCCCCGAGATGCGTTCGACGGGTGAAGTGATGGGCATCAGCCCGAAATTTTCTCTAGCGTTTGCGAAGAGCCAACTTGCGGCGGGCACGGTCTTGCCGCTCTTTGGCAATGTTTTTCTTTCGTTCGCTCCCAAGCATAAGGCGAGTGGATTGGAAGTGGGCAAGCGACTTGTCGCGAGAGGTTACACACTGCTAGCCACGCCTGGCACGTGTGCCCACCTAACGGCCAATGGCATTGATGCCATCCCCGTGAACAAACTCCATGCTGGCAGGCCCAATTTGCTGGACTACCTGGCAGAAGACAATGTCGCATTGGTAATGAACACGCCTATCGGCAAGGGAGCCCGAACCGACGAGGGGATCATCCGAGCCGCCGCCGTCGCGGCAGGCGTCCCCTGCTTGACAACAATCGAGGCGTGCAATGCGGCTACGACAGCCATGGAGGCCCTCGCTACCGATCAAATGCAGGTCGAAAGCCTCCAGGAACGGTTCGAATAAAAGACCGTCGTTGGCTCTGTTCGCTTTGCGGAAACGTCGATCTTACCGTTTGCCCTGCGTCTTTGCGTGCAACTTGCTCCTCGCCGTGGCCGGCACGGCTCTCTCTTATTCCCTCTGCGTCTCTGCGCGAGACTCTTAATTTTCGCGAACGAATTGGGCGTAATTGGAGTTGTTCTTGCGGACTTGTTGTGTGCCTCGCCAGAGGATTTCTGTGATGGGCCCCGAGGGCTCGTCTACGTCCGTCTGGATTGCGGCGAGTTGAAAACCGTTCCACCGCTTGCCTTGCAACTCCTTGAACCTCCGAAAGGGGATGGCGAACTCTAGGTCGTAACCCTGGGCCGTCAGGCGTCCGGCAGCTTGAAAGCCATCGATCGGTTTTGCTTTTTTTCCGCTAATCGCTTGCGCGACGAGGTTCCCCAAAGCGTCCAGGGCGGTGGCGCTGATACGTACAGCGGCGTTGCCCAAACGGGGGTTGTCACGACGGACCCAGGCGGGGCGCGCGTCGAGAATCAACTCCATTCGGTCACCCGCTATCACACGTTCATCGGTAACGCGAACCGAAAAAATCACCTGCTCCCCATCGTTGGCGGCAGCGATCTTGAAGCAACCGTCTGCTGGGCCTTGCCAGGCCTCGATTCGCCCCAGCAAGACCGGTTGTCGTGGTGGGCTGTACGAACGCTCGGGCCAGGCTTCGATGACGCCATCGATCTTGGGAGACTCAGCCAAGTGGGAGCAAGCGTAACGACGGTCGATGATGATCGGTATCTCCCGCTCGGCAGATATCGTTGCCTCGCCGTTGGGGCCCGGCCCGGTCGTTTTGATCTTTGCCGTGAAGGTCGCCCGGCGGAGGTTGGTGAACTCGATAAGCTGGTCGAACCGCAGCTTCACGCTCTGTTGGGCCGAGCCCGTGGGACCGACCGCCAGCAGAATCTCTTGTGGATCAACCGTCAGGCCACGCAACGGCAAACCGTCGATCGTACCGTGCATCTCGACCCGTTCACCAAGATCATTGATGAGACGCACATCAAGTTGCCCCTCGGAAAAACCTTTTTCGTAGTCCACGAGAATGGGTGCCACTTCGACGGTTACCTTCTCAAGGAACTTGCGGAAGCGAGTGATTCCTTTCTCCGTTACGACATTGGGGGCCAAAATGCCATCAAGCCGTAGGTTCACAACATGGGGACCCGAAGGCTCCATGGTGAGCCAAGTGATATGATCGAACTCGCCATATTTGTTCCCACGAAGCTGAGAGCCCCCCCCGGTTGTGCCTAACGAGTAATAGTGCTGGTTGTTTCTCTCGAACTGCACGTAATGATGGACATGCCCTGAAAAAATCGTGTGGGGTCGATCAACAAGCATCGCTTCCAACCGAGTCCAATTGGTCCGATCTTCGCCCTCATTGGCAATCTGTCGTTCTGAATAAGCCCAGAGGGGTTTGTGCAAAAAGACCAACGTCCACCGGGCGTCGGCATTTTCCGACAAATCTTTCTTCACAAACGCTAGTTGCTCTTCGCCCAGGTGATCGACCGGGTCTTCTGTGCAGAGGCACAAGAAGTGAACCCCTTTGTAGTCAAACGAATACCACTCCGGCCCGAACCGTTCTCGCCACATTTTGTGCATCATCGGGTTCGTCATGTCATGGTTACCCGCGACAAAGAAGAATCGCATTTGGAGTTGGTCGATAAATCCTAGGAACTCCTCCCATTGCTTGGCGACCCGCTCTTCGTCTTCGGAGTACCCTTCGATCAAGTCGCCGACCGAGACAACAAACTCGGGCCGAAGGAGGTTGAGCTTGCGCACTGCATCCATCCAAACACCAGGACGATGGCCGCCCGTCCGGTCGGTCATGATCGCCATTTGGAATCGACGAGGATCGTTCAGGATCCGCTTGTCGGACCACGGCTTAGGGCCTTCGAGATTTGGTAGCACCATCGCCGAAAGGCCCGGCTCATTAGCCGTCGCCGGTGTTGCTTCAGGGGGCGGGTGCCCTTCATGCCCCAAGGCGGAGGAACTCAAAGCGAAACCAATCAACAAAACCAAAGCCTGGCGCAAAAGCAACATAGAGAGGCTCTTCGGGTAGAAATGTTAGGAGAGAGACCTATTACAAGACGCTAAACGAGAGGCACTGAGAGTGCAAGTTACTATTCGGAACCTCCCAACACGGAAAAATCGCAAAAGGAACAGCCTGACTGAATTGGCAGGCTACCGCAGAAGGTGTCTCCGACGCCAACGGGCCGTATCAAAACTGGAAATAAATGAACTGCGTGATGGGGCGTAAGAAGACGAAGACCAGGACGATGACAACGGCCAACGCTCCGGCCTCCATCGTACCCCAAGCAATGGGTGAGCGGCGTAGTAGGGGAAGGGCCCACTTCTGTGTGGCCCACGCGGCGACGAACAGAAGCAGGATGCCGGCCGTGACGAGGTAGGTGTTTTCTCGCATCGCAAGGCCACGGTAGGCGGTGGGATCAATCACCTTGGCGTACATGGCAAGCGTGTGCTGCATGTCGACCGCTCGGAATGGAATCCAGCCGAGCATCATGATCGGCAGCGTTACCGTCCAACCCGCTAAGGGCCGGATCGAGGCGGGGAGCCAGCCGCCGAGGAAGTGGAGCTTGCGGTAAACGTAGACGCACGTTGCATGGTAAAGCCCCCAGAAAACGAACGTCCAGTTCGCTCCGTGCCAAAGGCCCATGATCCCCCAAGTGAGGAAGAGAGCACGGGTCCGTTGGGCACTGCTAAGCTGAACCTTGGGGGAGGCGACATCGGATTTTGATGAGTCGTCACTCTCGACAACCTGTGCGAGGCCACCTTCGGTGTGCGACGAATGGAGCTTTACGCCCATGAGTGGCAAGTAAAGATAATCGCGAATCCAGCTCGAAAGCGAGATATGCCAACGGGCCCAAAAATCCTTGGCCGAGACGGCCATGTAGGGGAACCGGAAGTTCTCAGGCAAGCGAATTCCCATCATGCGGGCCGAGCCGATGGCGATGTGTGAGTAGGCGCTGAAATCGAAGTAGATTTGGAATCCGAACAAGAAGGCAAGCGTCCAAACGTCGAGCGCTCCGAGCGAGCTGGGCGCAAGCGAGTAGCCCTCATCGACCAATGGCGCGAGGTTGTCGGCGAAGACGACTTTGAGAAACAGGCCGCCAAGAACCCGCTTAATCCCTACGGCGACATCTTCCCCGTTAAAAACGGCTCGCTTTGCAAGCTGGGGGATCACTTCCCCTGCACGAAGAATCGGCCCCGCCACCAATTGGGGGAAGAACGTGACGTAACATCCGTACAAAATAAAATCGCGTACCGGGACCGCTTGGCCACGATAAACATCAACGGTGTAGCTGATCGTTTGGAACGTATAGAAACTAATACCGAGCGGCAGAAGGATATCCATCGCCAGGGGGGGCGCATCAATGCCGAACCAAGCCAGACCTTGCCACACATTCTCAGCGAAGAACGCCAGGTACTTGAAGTAGACCAACAGGCCAAGATTGACCATTAGACTGATTGCCAGCAGCAGTTTTTTTGGAGCCCCTTTGCGGACCATCGCCAGCGAGACCGTGTAGTC
>JAJRUA010000132.1 GCA_024278035.1 Planctomycetota bacterium
GACCCCTCTTCGAGCGTTACGCCGGTCACCCGGCCTGCCGTTTCGTTGATCGAGGCAACGGGTGCTTCGCGTCGAATCTCGACGCCCTGTTGTTCGGCGACTTTTGCCAGTGCCGTTGAGAGCGCACCCATCCCGCCACGGACGTAACCCCACACGCCCCGTGCGCCCCCCGCTTCGCCCATCACGTGATGCAGAAGAACGTAGGCGCTGCCGGGCGATCGGATGGAGGTAAAGGCCCCGATAATCGCATCGGTGGCGAGCGTCGCCTTGAGCACGTCCGACTCGAACCAACGGTCAAGAATCGGCAGTGCGGCCCCGGTGAGCAGTTCGATTGCTGCCGGTTGGTCGGTGCCAAGCCGTTTCATTGCTTGGTGCATGGCCCACAGTTTTCTTCCGTCGCGCAGTTTCTTAGCGAGGCCAATCCGCCGCCAACTGGCGGGCAAGGGCAACGGGTCGGGAGCCGCCAAGCTCAACGTCGGTTCAAGAACCGACGCGACCCGCTCCAAAAGCGATTCGTAACGAGGGTACGCCTCGGCATCCTTCGTGCTGAACTGGCTTATCTCACGACGGTTCTGTTCCGCATCGGAGCCCATCAACAGACTTTGACCGTTGGGCAGCGGTGTGAAGCTCGAAGGGTTTCTCGGCAAGACTTCCAGGCCGTTTTTTTTGAGCCGTAGATCGGTGATGATTTGGGGCAAGAAAAGGCTGATGACGTAGGCGGCGGTGGAGACTTTGTACCCGGGCCAAAGCTCCTCGGTCGTTGCGGCTCCGCCCAGCACGTCACGCCGTTCGAGCACGACAACTCGCTTGCCCCCCTTGGCAAGGTAGTTGGCGCAAACGAGACCATTGTGGCCCCCACCAATAACAATCGCGTCGTAAGAACCGTTCATGCCTAACTCGGTCGAAGAGTGCTTAAGAAAATGAACCACAAAGGTTCAACTGTTGGTCGATTCCGAAAACAGTTACCTTACTTTACTTCGTTCCTTGGTTCCGTCATGGTTCAGGCTTTTTTTGACACTAACGATAATCACCCGTGATGCCCTTATTCTCCCGTTACAACCCGATCGTTCTCTTACTTTTGCTTTCCCCCATGCCGATGGATGCTGTTGAACTAGCTTACCCGCCGACCGAACGAGGGGAACAGGTCGATACCTACGAAGGGCCCGAGGGGGCGGTGGAGGTGGCCGACCCGTACCGTTGGCTCGAAGAAGACGTGCGAGAGTCGGACCGTGTGGCTGCGTGGGTTGCCCAACAGCAGGCGCTTACCGAAGCCTACCTCTCTTCGCTGCCGGAGCGCGAAGCGTTTAAGAAACGACTGGCCGAGCTTTGGAACTTCGAACGGCGTTCGGCCCCCAGGCGACTCGGTAAGCCGGGCAAGAGCCCCCGACAGTACCTCTACCGCCGCAATGACGGATTGCAAAATCAGTCGGTGCTGTGGGTAACCAACGATTATTCTTCCGATGGCCGTGTGCTGATCGATCCCAACGATTGGTCCGCCGACGGAACGATCTCGATGGGCGGGTACGCCAGCAGCGACGATGGGCAGTTACTTGCTTATTTGCGTAGCGAGTCAGGAAGCGACTGGAAGACGATTCGTGTACTCGAAATCGCCACCGGCAAACCGCTGGAGGAGGTGATCCACTGGGTGAAGTTCAGTGGACTTCAGTGGGCGACTGATAGTAGCGGGTTTTACTACAACCGTTACCCCGAGCCGGAAGAGGGCGAAGCCTTTCAAGCGGTCGTTAAAAATCCGATGGTTATGTTCCATCGTCTCGGCACGCCGCAAGCGGAAGACATCGTCATTTACAAAGACCCGGACCATCCGGACTGGGGATGCCACGCTTCGCTCACCGAAGATGGCCAGCGATTGTTACTGATCGTTAGCCGGGGGACCGACAGTCAAAACCGCCTCTATGTGCGTGATGCACGGGCAATTGTTGATCCGACGGAGGACTCTCGATTGGCATGGAAGGCGATTGTCGGAGATTTCAAGAACGAATTTTCGCCGATCGGCTGCATCGGCAATCGACTTTACATGCAGACGGATTACGAAGCACCCAACCGCCGCGTTGTGGCGATCGACTTGGTTTCCGTCGCTAAAGGCTTGGCTTCCGACGCCAAAAGACCGGTGCGTGAGCGACTGGAAGAAATCGTTCCTGAGTCGGAGGCGACACTTGAATGGGCATCGCTTGTCGGCGGGAAACTCTTCGTCGGTTATTTGCACGACGTGGCGGCGGAAGTTCGGGTACACGACCCGGCAAGCGGCCAATTGCTAAACGAAGTAGCACTGCCCGGCGTAGGATCGGTCGGTGGTTTTGGTGGAACCCAACGGGCGGACGAGACCTTCTACACTTACACCAGCTTCGATGCTCCGCCGACGACCTACCATTACGATATCGCTACCGGCAAATCCGAAAAGCTGTTTGAGCCGGATGCGGGCGTCGATTTCTCGCAACTGACGGTACGGCGAGATTTTTTCACGAGCAAAGATGGCACGCGCGTACCGATTTTCCTTGCCCATCGTAAGGACTTGAAGTGGGACGGGACGAACCCGACGCTTCTCTACGGTTACGGCGGTTTCACCGTATCGCTCACGCCCGGCTACTCGCCTAGCCGACTGGCTTGGATCGAACGAGGGGGGGTTTTGGCCGTGGCCAATTTACGCGGCGGCGGGGAGTATGGAGAAGCATGGCACGCTGCCGGTAAAGGTGCCAACAAGCAAAACGTCTTTGACGATTTCATTGCCGCGGCCGAATGGCTTATCGAAAAGAAAATCACTCAACCTGAGCATTTGGCGATCCAGGGAGGTAGCAACGGCGGGCTGCTGGTGGGAGCCGTCATGACGCAGCGGCCCGAGCTGTTCGGAGCTTGTCTCCCGGCCGTGGGGGTGATGGACATGCTCCGCTTTCATCGGTTCACGGCGGGACAGTTTTGGCGAGACGAGTACGGTTCAGCGGACGACCCTGAGCTTTTCCCGGTTTTGCGTAGCTATTCTCCCTACCATAATCTACGAGCCGGGATTCGTTATCCTGCCACGCTCATCACGACAGCCGATACGGACGACCGAGTCGTGCCTATGCACAGTTTTAAGTTTGCTGCTGCCTTGCAACATGCCCAAGCGGGTGACTCGCCGGCGCTCATCCGCATCGAAAGCCGTGCTGGTCATGGCGCAGGCACCCCCACCAACAAACGAATCGAGCAAGCCGCCGATCTTTGGTCCTTCCTTTGGGAACACCTGGGGGTCAACAGGAAAATTCCCTAGCAAACCGCTTCCGCTTTAGACGCCAAGTTCCTTGGCGGTGAGGTGCCACTGGAGCTTGCCTTCGCCCCGGCGTACCGGACCATCGAACTCGAGGGCGGCAACGGATCCTTTGGCGAAGCGGACGTAGGCCGATCGGTCGTCGATCAGTAAGGAAACAAGCCGTTCGACATCCGGGTTATGCCCCACCCAGGCAAGATCGCCCTCGGCAGAGTAAACATCGGTCCAAACGGACAGGTCGGCAAAGTCAACGCCCGGCGCCAATGCAGCCACTTCATCCACCGGCGGGTGGCCGCCGATCTCTTCGGCAAGAATCGCGGCCGTTTGCACGCAGCGTATGTAGGGGCTTGTCGCGATACGCACGGGCGCAACGCCCCGCTGAACCAACGCTTGTACAACACGGCGATAGCGATCGATTCCCTCGGCAGTCAGTTCACGGTCGGCGTCGCTACGCCAACCCGGATCGCCAAAGTGCCCTGCCCAAGCGTGTCGCGCAATGTAAAGAAGCATTTTTTCTCTTTCTATCGAGTGCGCCAAAGGGTTCGGCTGTCAATTTTCAGTTCGGCCTGTTTCTTCGCAATTTGCGATTGGAACCGTTTTGCATCGACAGGGTAACCGGCGGTTGGTTTGATGCCCGGGACATGCTTTGTCCAGAAGGAGTTGAGCGCCTGCATCGAGAGTTCACGGAGCAGTTTGGCCGTCATCGAAGCCCAAGCGGTCGGCAAAAAGGATTCGCCCTTTGTCCGAAAAACGAACTCGATAGGGCCCGACCGATAACGGCTCTCGGCTCGCGATTCCATGAGCGTCTCGATCGGGTGTTCCGGGAAATGCTCTTCCAGAAGCGAGCCGTACCGATTGCGGCCCCCGTGCTTGTCGCAGACGCAAAGAACGTCCCCCCGATCCACATGAGAATCCATGGTGCGACGGACGAGTTGGAGCGTCGTGTGCGACAAGGCGGCCCCTTTCGATTGCCAACGATCGACCAATTCGTTGAACTCCGAAGGAAAGACCAATCGGGCGGCAACCGCAACAGGATGGCATTGGGCCGTTTCGCACGTTTTCTTGAGCCCCCTCGACAGTACGGCAATGGAATCTTCTTCAGACGCGATCGGCAGTCGCGGATCGAATCCCCTACGCCAAATCGCTTTATTCCACTCCGAGTGGGGATCTGCCCCCAGTCGCTCCACCAGTTCACTCAAAGAGCCCACCGGCGGTTGCAACAAGGCAAGCACGCCAAGTTCCAGCTTCTCGATCCCTCCGCCCGGCTTGTAGAGCCGTTTAGAATCGGCCACCGCGATGCGGCCTGGCGTCGGTTTCTTCGAGATGCTATCGGCAAGGCATTCGTAGAGGTCCACTTCCGAGCTGTCCGAGATGGCATCCCCGCGCCAGAGTGTGGCCCCAATCGTAAGGGGCCCAAGATTCGGCCCGTAGCCCGCCTCATCAACGCCGATCAACCAGCGGGGCATGGCGTTACTCCTTCAGGGCCGAAACGCCGCGGGTGGTTACCGTGCAGAATCGGTCAATCATCTTGGCCGAATCGAACCGCTCTCGAACGACCTGGGCCGCACGATCACCCGTCGCTTGTAATTCGTCGTTCGGCATTTGGCAAATTTTATCCATCGTTGCGATAGCGGTCTCGACGTCCCCATGATGAAGCGACCAGCCAATGCGTTTTGCCTGGTTTTCTTCGTCAAGCAA
>JAJRUA010000133.1 GCA_024278035.1 Planctomycetota bacterium
CCTACTGAAACGGAAAGCCGAAGTGCTTGGAAGGCTTATGTCCGCGGCGAAGCGGGTGGAGCAGGCATTGTTGACCATCTCTCCTTTGAGATGATGCGACGATTGGGTCTCACAGAAGTTTTCACGAATGACCGCCACTTCGAGTCGGCAGGATTCACAGTGTTATTCAAGTCAAGCTGAAATGCCCCAACAAGTGACACCGCCGGAGCGATTGATGGATCCTGCCATTTTGGCAAGGCTCAAGGGCTTGCGTCTGCGCGCTGAGCGAATTGTCGAAGGGTTTGTCTCGGGGCTCCATCGGTCGCCCTACCAAGGTTTCTCGAACGAGTTTGCCGAGCATCGAGAGTACGTGCCGGGCGATGACTTGCGCTACGTCGATTGGCGAGCCTTCGGCAAGACAGACAAGATTTATCTCAAACGGTACGAAGAAGAGACGAACCTGATTGGCTATCTGGTTCTCGACATCAGCGAAAGTATGCTGTACCAAAGTAAGGCGAGCGGTGGGCGTAAGCCCACCGATGACGCTGTAGAAAATGCGTCTCTTGGTGCCCCGATGCCCAAGCTCGAATACGCCCAAACCGTCGCCGCGGCACTCGCCTACTTGATCTTGCACCAACAAGATGCGGTCGGCCTAGCGACGTTTGACGACCGCGTCCGCCAGCTTCTTCGCCCCAGCGGTAGTCCGGCCCAACTCAACCCGCTGCTCGCAGCGATTGGCCAGCAGGGGGAGCAACAAAAAACAGCCGCAGGGCCCATTTTTCACGAACTGGCCGAGCGGTTTTCACGACGTGGCGTGGTGGTGATCCTCAGTGACTTGTTTGATGACCCCGAATCGCTGCTCGCCGGGCTCAAACATTTTCGGCATCGTCGCCACGACGTGATTGTGATGCACATTTTGGACCCGGCAGAGCTAGAGTTCCCGTTCCAACAGCCGACGTTGTTCAAGGGTTTGGAGCAACTGGGCGAGCTGCTGGTCGATCCGGCCCGGCTCCGCAAGGCGTACAAACAGGAGTTCGACAAATTCCAGAAAGAGATTGCCGCCGGTTGTCGCGCCCAAGGTGCCGACTACGTACTCATGCGAACCGACCGACCGCTCGACGCTGCCCTAACCGCCTACCTCCACCACCGTCAACAACGCCTGCGATAGCTAGGATGATCCGCCTTTGCGCCATAAAAAACGAATTAACCGCGGATGCAGCGGGCCAGCGCGGATGAAAAAATTGCGACCGTTCCTTAGCGACTCTAAGCGGCTTTCATCGTGAACGATTTCCAAATGTTTTTTTATCCGTGGTCGTCCTTTCGATCCGCGTTCATCTGCGTCTAATTCTTCTTGCATTTCCCCTAACTGAACTAAACCGCTCCGTGGTGAATCCCGTCGTCTTAGCTTTTGGATTTGCGAATCTTGCCGCTCTTGGGTGGTTGGCGGCGGCGGCTGCGCCGATACTGATCCACCTTTGGATGCGACAGACGCATCGTGAAACGGCTTGGGCGGCGATTCGGTTCCTGCAGGCAGCGCTGGAGCGACAAGCTCGGCGGCTTCGTCTACAGCACTGGCTGTTGCTCGCTGTCAGAACGGCGATTTTGATACTGATTGCCCTAGCAGCGGCAAAACCGTTCTTAGAAGGAGGGCCCTTCTCCGGAGCTGGGGGCGCACCGACCCATAGGGTTCTAGTCGTCGATACGTCCCTCTCGATGGGGTACTCGGAGTCTGCCAGCGAAGACGAGACCGTGACGCGGCTACTTCAAGCAAAACGATGGGCCAAGCAACTGGTGGGGCAAGCGAATCCGGGCGATGTCTTTTCACTCGTAACGATGGCAAACGAGACGGCTTCGCTCATCGGTTCGCCCGTGGCCGATTCGACTGCGGTAAAACAGGCCATCGATCGGATCGAGCCGACCCACACGGCCGTTGATCTGGCTGGGGCCCTGTCGATGGCTAACGCTCTCCTGCAAACCAATCCCACTCCGGCAAATAGTGCCCGAAAGCGTGAGGTGATTTTCTTTACGGACCTCGACGCCAACGGCTGGGAGGGGCTTGGTGATGCCAGAAAGACGAAGAGCCAACGAGTCTTCGGGGGAGGGGGAAAGGCCCTTGGTACCGGGACACCCCCTCCCCTAGCCCCTCCCCCAAAAGGGGGAGGGGGATCACTGGCGCAAACCAATGGCGTGCGGCAAATTTATGAAAAACTAACTGAGACCGCTTCGGTCACTGTGATGGATGTCGGTCGTCTCAATGCAACGAACACTGCCGTCACGCAATTGCGAATCGCCGATGCGGCCCCCACGAGTGGCCGGCCACTCACCTTCGTTGCCGAAGCAACGTTGTTTCGTGGCGATTCGCCGCGTGAGACGGTCGCCCAGCTTCTGGTCGATGGTCAGCAAGTCGCCGAACAGCGTCTTACGCTCTCGCCCAATCGGCCCGTCACTCTTGAGTTCGTTCACACGATCGAAGGGCCCGGTTGGCGTTCGATTCAAATGCAACTGGATGCCGATGCCCTACCGGCAGACGATTCCGGATACCTTGCGGCGAATTTCAGACCGCAAATCCGCGTGCTGTGCGTTGCCGGAGCACGCGGGGCCGCCCGTTATCTTGTCGATGCCCTGAGCGCCACGGGCGAGGAAGCCAAAGTAGCGAGCCCCTATTTGCCATTAACGATTTCCGACGCCGATCTCCCAACCGTCGATTTGGAAGACTTCGATTGCCTCTTCTTTTGCAATGTCGCGGAGTTGAGCCGTGGTGAGGCAAACCGTCTTCAGCGTTACCTGCAAGGTGGGGGGGGCGTTGTCTTTTTTCTTGGGGACCGGGTCGATGCGGCTCGTTACAACGAAGTTTTTCACGGACTAGGGCTTAGCGGCGCGGGACGCCACAATCGGTTCCGCACGGTTTCGCAGGCGGCAGGTACCGAGTCCCAGTTACTGTCCGTGCTACCCGTAAAAATAGGGGAAGCGATCACTCGGCCCTCGTTCGGCATCGATCCGCTCGGCTATGCCCATCCGATTGCCGCCCCGTTTCGTGACCAACAACGGGCCGGGCTGCTAACAACCCCCGTATCGCGATACTACCAATTGATTTTGCCGGAGAAGGAGGCCCGCTTTGAGAACATGCCGCAAATTGCGCTTGCCCTTAGCAGCGGCGATCCTCTCTTGGTAACGCATGAGGTGGAGACCGGCGGGGCAGGGGGGGGGCGTATCGCTGTGATGGCGACCGCCGGATCGCTGGCATCCATCGACCCGGCAACTGGCGAGCCCTGGACCGCCATGCCGGCTTGGCCCAGCTTCTTGCCGATCGTTCGTGGGTTGGTTCAGTACGTCTCGGCCTCCGGCAGCGCGGGTTCTCAAGTCGTTGCTGGCCAGCCCCTAAACGGTTGGCTTCCGTCACGAAACGCCCTACCCGATACGATCAGGGTCGAACGGCCCGATGACCGGGAGGAGATCGCGTCGGTTTCTTCCGAAGGAGAGTGGCTCTACACCGGGACGAACAAAATTGGTGTTTACCATTTCGTCTTTCCTGACGCGTCGGAGCCCTTGCTTGCCATCGCAGTGAACGGAGACCCCAAAGAAAGTTCTCTGCGGCGCGTTGCCACGGACCGCCTGCCTGAATCGCTCATAATCCGTAGTGCAGGCAATGCGAGGGCCTCTTCGGAAGATTCCCTTGCCGCTCCTGCTTCGCTGCATCGCTGGCTCTTGCAAGCGGCGCTGGCGCTGGTGCTGATCGATACCGCGCTCGCCTGCTACTTTGGACGGGGAGGGGGCGCATGAATCTTTTGCAAGCAAAAAACACTTTCCTAGCCAACACCCAGCCGCTCGAAACAGTCTGGCAATTACAAACCCATTGGACCTGGGCCCCCTGGTTCACCGTGCTGTTCGTCGCAGCGGCGATTGCCGTCGTTGTGTTCTGCTACCGCTGGGAAGAGACCCCCGCTCGTGGAGCCTATCGCTCACTGCTCGGCCTGTTGCGACTGATAACGATCGGCTTGCTACTCCTCATGCTCAGCGAAGCGGTCTTCTCGGGTGTCCGGTCCGGTCGGCCCCGCCTGGCGATCGTGCTTGATCGCTCTGAGAGTATGCAGCGACAAGATGTTCTTGCTAAAAATGCAGAGCA
>JAJRUA010000134.1 GCA_024278035.1 Planctomycetota bacterium
AACGAATTAGACGCGGATGAACGCGGGTGAAGCGGATAAGCGCGGATTAAAATCTCGCTGTATCTGCGTAAATCCGCCTGATCCGCCCAGTATAGCTACACTGATCCGCGTCTCATTTCCTCTTCTTTTTCCTCTTGGCTCCAGGCCCAGCGGTAGAGGTTCCGGGCATCGCTGTCACGAGCGTCGCCCGAAGTGGCTCCCAGCACGACGACGTAAAGTGGCCGGCCATCGCGTTCGCCGGCCGAAACGAGACACGACCCCGCTGGGCCTGTTGTGCCGGTTTTCACGCCGTAAAAACCTTCGTACTCAAGCATCCCATCGGTGTTTTTCCAAACGACATTTCGCTGGTAACCATCGACGGAATCAAGCGTTACGCCGTGGCGGCGAGTGGCGACAACCTTGCGGAAGACCTCGTTTTGCATCGCCGCGTGGGCCAATTTGATAAGGTCTTCGGCCGTGGTGACATGCCCTTCGGCGGTCAATCCGTGGGTGTTTCGGTAGCCGGTATTGGTCATGCCGACCTTAGCCGCCTGGGCGTTCATCTCCGCAACAAAACGATCGAAGGCCGTGTCCGCCTCCCCCTTTTCAGTGGAAGGAAGGCGGCCCCCAAAATGCTCGGCAAAGGCGACCGAAGCACCGTTCCCCGAAGGGAGCATCAGGCCGTACAAAAGTTCTCTTGCCGAGACGCGTTCACCGACCCGCACGCCGGCGGTCGAGCCGCTTGTCTGGTCGGCACGTTCGGAGAAGGTGATGATTTCGTCCAGCACCGTCGGGTCTTTTTCTGCGAGCGATACGACGACATAGGCGGTCATGATCTTGGTCGTGCTTGCCGGGTCACGAATGAGCCCTTCGTTCTCTCCCCACAGCAGCTTTCCCGTTTTTCCATCGGCGATTGCCCATGCTATGCAGGTGGTGATAGGAGGCCCGTCGAGCGGGTCCTGTGGCTTGCGTGGTAGCAGGGTCGAGTTCACTTCTGCTGGCGCCGGCTCGGGATCGTCTTCCATAACGAGCGCGCCGAGCGCTTTCCAGGTCTCCGAATCGACTTCTCCGGTTGGTTTAAGGCCCACGGATTGCTGAAATCGCTTGACGCCACCGGCGGTGTTGGGACCAAAATCACCATCCACACCGAGCTTAGCCTCCTCTTTAAGGCCAAGGCGGCGGTTGATGGTCCGCTGCAAGGCTTCGACCAAGTCGCCACTGTCACCCATTCGCAAAACGCGCGCAACGCGCGGCGGAGCCACACCGCCGGGTTCGACGAAATACTGGTACATCGCCCGACCAATTTCTGCGCCTAGCAATGAGGCTTCATTCTCATCGCTCCAACTTTTGTCTTCATTGTCCGTCGTCATGATGCAATAGACGATCGGGCCAACTGGCGACTCAATAATTCCAGAATCGCAACGCGACGAGGAAACCGAGCCTCCCTTATGAGCGACAACCACGTCCTCTGGCAAAAAACGGTTCGTCATGTTGTGGTGCTGGCAGGACCGAAGGTGTTCCATCATTTCCTTTACCATTTCGGCAACCCTTTTAGCATCGGCTTTGCCATAGCCTTGGCCGAGCCCAGCACCAAACGGATCGCCTGCGACGAGCCGCTCAAGCAATGCTACCGTTTCATCGGGGGGCATTTGCCCAAGGCCATACTTCTTACTTCGTTCAGGAGCTATCGAAGCACTGCGCAAAAAGACCTTGCTATTAAGGCGAATGCGAGAATAACCGAGGCGGTCGAGCAGTTGGTTCGTTGCTCGAATGCCAATCGCATCAATCACTAAGTTCGTAGCCGTATTATCCGACCACGACATCATCAACCGGGTAGCATCCCGAAGAGTTATCTCAGCCCCTGCCGAGAAGTGTGGCGTCAGAATCCCCGAGCCAGGCACCTTGTCGCTCTCTTTTAGAACGATCCGATCATCCAGCGAAATTCGTCCCGTAGCAGCCGCTTCGTAGGCCGCCACCATAATGGGCAGCTTAATCATGCTAGCAGACGGAAGAACCCGATTCGCTTGGTGTTCAAACGTTTCGCCCGTTTTCAGGTACTTTATTTTGATCGCCACCACACCCCGGTGGGCGTCGATCATTGGCTGGATGGCTGCGGCCAGCTTGCTAGGCGCTGCCGATTCTCCCGCAACAGCCGACGAGGTCATCAAGCACGCCGTAAAGATTGCTGCAAAACAAAAAGACTTGAGAAGGCTCATGGGTATTACCATCCAGAAGAAAACTTTACCACTAAGGTCACAAAGAAGTAATGGCGGAAAGGAGATTGTGAAGGTACTTTTCTCCTCTGCCATTATTCGTGGTTTCATCTCAATCCATCTCAACACCGTTGCCCGCATGCTCGGGGTAAACGGCCTTTCCGGCGACAACTTTCACTCCGCTGGCAATGTCACTTGCCAATAGGGCCGCTCCATCCATATCGACGTAGTCGAGCATCGGTGCCAACTGCGCTAGGGCTGAGATGCCGACGGTTGATTCTGTCATACAACCCGCCATGACTTTGAGGCCACGCCGTTGGGCGTCGGCGACCATCCGCCGTGCGGGGGCCAATCCACCACATTTGACCAGTTTGATGTTGATCCCATGAAAGCATCCTTCGCAGGCGGCAACGTCCGCTTCGCTCACGCAACTCTCGTCGGCAATTACAGGCAAAACACTCGCTTCGCGAACGCGCTGTGCTCCTTGCGTATCTTCTGCAGGCAACGGTTGTTCGATGAACTCGACGCCTAGCTCTTTGAGTTCGGGCGCGTATTCGAGGGTCTGCTCTGCTGTCCAGCCGCAGTTGGCATCCACGCGGAATATGGCCTCCGAATGCTTGCGTAATTCACGAACAATCCTAAGGTCTTCGTTGGTGCCGAGCTTGATTTTTAACAGCGGCCACTCGGCAACCTCCTGCATTTTCTCGATCATCTTAGGAATCGTATCGATGCCGATTGTGTAGTTCGATGTGGGAGCATCGTCCGAATCGAGTCCCCACAGTTGATAGACCGGCTTGCCGCATAATTTCCCCCATAAATCATGCAATGCCAAGTCCATCGCACACAAAGCAAACGGACTCTTGGGCAACTGTTCGGCAAGCGTGGGGATTAACACGTCGATAAGTGCGTCGGG
>JAJRUA010000135.1 GCA_024278035.1 Planctomycetota bacterium
CGTCGCTTGCTAGCGGTTTTGGACGGTAGCGATGCCCTACGCAGAGTGGTGAAAGAGTTTTTCCCTGATAGCCCGATTCAGCGTTGCTTGGTTCACAAGGAGCGGAACCTTCGTAGCAAGCTATCGAAGCGCCATTGGGTCGAATTGGCCCGCTTGTTCAAGCGTCTTCGCGAGGTCCAGGGAACGGAAGCGGCGGAAGAAGTGGTCCGGGAGTTGGAAAGGTTCTTGAAGCCCCTCAATGCGGAAGCTTTGAAGAGCTTGCATGAAGCGGGTGAAGACCTGATCGCGTTGCATCGGCTTGAGGTTCCCAACACGCTGCACAAGAACCTGCTGAGCACCAATGCGATCGAGAACTCGTTCCGCAATACGAGAAGAAAGCTGGGGCGTGTGACCCGTTTCCGAGCGGAGACGGATCAGGCGACCCGCTGGCTAGCGTTTGCGCTCACCGAGGTGGAGAAAGGGTTCCGCCGAATCTCAGGTTACCAGGACTTGCCGAACCTCGTAGCGGCTCTTGAGCGACCGAAGAAGGAACCGGAGGAGGAAGAGAAAGCAGCCGCATCGTCTCCTTTGCCTACGGCAAAGGAGACGATGCCAAGTTGATCGGCGGGCGTAGCTACGCTACGCTGGCGAAAACGTGAGACCACGTTTTAACAATGGATGGGACATCCCCCTAAAATCTCCTTCGGAGCTAGTATCGGAGGTTCCGACTCTGTCCGAAAGTGGTGGGATACCGCACCCCAGCGGAGTCCCAGCACTTCGGACGGGCAGCGGAGGCCGCCGAATCGGGCAAGGGCAAATATAAGCGACGGACAAGCCTCCAGCACCTTGGCCGCTTCCTCGACCGTGATGAAGTAATCTCTCGACCTGATACGTGGTCGTCCCCGCCGAATATCCTTCACTTTGCTTTTGCAGTAGGCCTTTTGTCGGCCACGCTCCGGACCGTTTGCTTGTTGGCCACCCCTTGCCTTGGTATAAAGGGGTATTGGGGTGTCCTGCCCCCACCGTTTTGTCCCGCCCCCGGCCGTTTGTCGCTAAACCCCGCCCCCTAAGATGTCGTGCATTACGTTGCAAGTGCTTGATGGGGCTGATCGGGGAGTGGTTTATGACCAAATCACCACGCCGATCACTATCGGCCGCGAAGAGGGAAATGCCGTCCAGCTCAACGATGAGCGGATTAGTCGGTTCCATATCAAGATTCAAGAAGATCAGAACAAGGTTGTCCTTACGGATCTCGACAGCACCAACGGCACACGGGTCAACGGCCAGGCGACCCAACTTCGCATTTTGCAATACGGCGACTTGATAGCCGTGGGCCGTTCGACGCTCCTCTACGGCACGCGACAGCAGATTTCTGAGCGGATCGATCGGCTGAAAGCGAACGGGGCGAGCTTTCGTGATAGTTCGATGCTCGATTCCATGACGCGTGCAGCAAGCAGTATTGATCCGGACGCGTCGATTTCGATTCAACTCAGTAGCGATATCGATCTTGAAGCGTCAGGGGATGCGGTGCCCGAGGGAAGTGGTTTCGATTGGGGCAGTTCGATTCCGTTTCCCAACACGCTCCACATGCCCGGCCCGCCGGAGTTGCCTGAGGGCCTCGGACCGGCCCAGTCGGCGCAAATGTCCGAAATTTTGGAGTACTTTCATCTGCGTACTCGGGCCCTGCTGCACGGCGTGACGGTGAAGGAAGGCAAGCCAATCTCGATCGACGAAGAGCGATGGCAAGAGCTTTTGGACCTTCAGGGGCAACTCGCCCAGTACCTCCGCCACATCGCCGATCCCGGAGCAGAGTAGGGAAAAGGCGAGTCGGGAGCCGCCCTTTCATCGAAAAGAGGGCCCCGGAGGGAAGCGGTGAGAACGCCGCCTGCCGTGGTCGGGGACGACACGGCTCGCGCCGAATCGGGTATCCTGGTTGATCGTTAGCCAATCCTGTGATCCTGTCGAGCTTCCGTTCTTTTAAGGACGATTCAGAAAAATGTCTGCTACCAAGCCGTTTGTTCATCTGCACTGCCATAGCCATTTCAGCCTGCTGGATGGGGCGAGTCCGATCAAGAAGCTTGTCGCCCGGGCGAAAGAACTCGGCATGACCGGCCTGGCGCTCACGGACCACGGCAATCTGTACGGGGCGCTCCAGTTCTACCAAGCGTGTCGCGATGCGGGAATCAATCCGATCGTCGGGTACGAGGCGTACATCGCCCCTGGCAGCCGGTTTGATAAAGGGGGGGCGACGCGTAGCCGAGAAGCCGCTTTTCACTTGACACTCCTCGCACAGAACAAAACGGGGTTCCAGAACCTCATTAAGATGTCGAGCCGGGCGTTCCTCGAAGGTTTTTATCACAAGCCACGGATCGATAAAGAGCTGCTTGCCGCTCATTCCGAGGGAATCGTCTGCCTGAGCGGCTGTGTGTCGGGCGAACTGAGCCGGACGCTCCTTGCCGGGGCAACGGCCGACGAAGCGATGGCCCAGGGACGCGAGATCACAGGCTGGTTTAGCAAAGTGTTCGGCGATCGCTATTTCCTAGAGATTCAAGACAACGGCGTCGAGATTCAACGGGCCGCTAAGGAGCTAACCGTCGAGTTGGCCCAGCAGCAAGGCCTGCCGCTTGTCGCCACGAGCGACGCTCACTACGTCAACCAAGAGGATGCCGAAGCACAGGATGTGCTGCTCTGTATCAACACGGGGCGTTACCGGACCGACACGAACCGAATGAAGATGGAAGGAGACCAGTTCTTCTTACGCAGTCCTGAAGAAATGTACACAGCCATGCCCGGCATGGAAGACGCCATCGCCCGAAGCCAGCAGATAGCCGACTCGGTGGACCTTGATCTGCAACTCGACCAGCGCTACTTTCCTGTCTTTACGCCGCCCGAAGAAAAATCGTCGGAGGTGTACCTCCGCGAACTTTGCATCGCCGGACTCAAGGAACGCTACAAGAAGGTGTCCGAGCGGTGGCAGACGGGTGACCCGGCGACGGGCGAACTGTCGGACGAGGTAATCGCCCGTATCGATCGTGAACTGGGTGTGATTAACAAGCTCGGTTTTCCCGATTATTTTTTGATCGTATGGGACTTTGTCCGTTTTGCCGTGGAGCAAGACATCCCTTCGACGGCCCGTGGTTCAGGAGTCGGATCGCTTGTTTGCTTTGCTCTGAAAATGAGCCACGTTTGCCCACTCCAATACGACCTGCTCTTCGAGCGGTTCTTGGATGAAAGCCGTCTGGAAGCGCCCGATATCGACATCGACTTCTGCAAAGAGCGGCGAGGCGAGGTGATCCAGTACGTCAAAGATACCTACGGCGAAGAAAACGTCGCGCAGATCGGCACGTTCGGCACGCTTGCCGCTCGGGCAGCAATTCGGGATGTGGGCCGAACGATGTCGATGCCTATTTTTCGCGTCGATCAAATCGTGGCGATGGTGCCTGACCAGTTGGGTATTTCCTTAAAGGAAGCCATCGAGACCAGCGAAGAGCTTCGCAAAACGTACGAATCGGACCCTGAGATTCGTGAACTGCTTGATCTGGCCCAAAAAATCGAAGGCCTTGCGCGCAACGTCGGTACCCATGCGGCAGCGGTTGTTATTTCGCAGAAGCCGGTCGAGGAGTACGTGCCGCTCCAGCGAGTGAAAGGTAAGACCGAGGTTATCACCCAGTGGGCCATGGGCGACGTCGAGCGAGCTGGCCTCTTGAAGATGGACTTTCTCGGCCTGCGGAACCTAACGATCCTGGCCAAGAGTATTGACCTGATTGAGCAATCAACGGGCGAGCGAGTGGACCCCTACGATTTCCCGATGGACGACCAGCCGACGTTCGATCTGCTTTGCCGGGGCGAGACGAAGGGAATCTTTCAGCTCGAGTCGGGTGGCATTCGCGATCTGTTGCAGCGAATGAAGCCCGACAGTTTTCATGACATCATTGCCACGAACGCGCTCTACCGACCTGGGCCGCTTGAAGGGGGCATGGTCGATCAATACATAGAAGTAAAACATGGCCGCAAGGAGCCCGAATACCCCCACCCTGTGATGGAAAGCATTCTTTCTGAGACGCATGGCGTGATGGTTTATCAAGAACAGGTGATGCGAATCTTGAACCAACTGGGGGGCATTCCGCTCTCCAGTGCGTACACCTGTATTAAGGCGATCAGCAAGAAAAAGCTGCCGATGATTGCCAAGTTTTACGAGCAATTTCTCGAAGGATGCCAGGAAAAGGGGCTTGAAAAGAAACGAGCCGTGGAATTGTTTGAGATGATCCAAAAATTCGCCGGCTACGGCTTCAATAAAAGCCACTCGACCGCCTACGCCCTGATCGCCTACATGACGGCGTATCTCAAGGCCCATTATCCGGTCGAGTTCATGGCTGCCCTCCTGTCAGGCGATATTCCGGGACGCAACTTCAAGAACAAGGATGCGATGGTTGAGCATCTGGAGGATTGCAAGCGGATGAAAATCACCGTCGTTCCCCCGTCCATCAACCAAAGCGAAGCTGATTTTCTTGTCGTGACGGACGATTCGGAAGACAAGAACTACGACCGCAAGATCGTCTTTGGCCTCAGTGCGATCAAAGCATGTGGTGGCGGGGCGGCCGATGCGATTGCCGCCGCACGCAAAGCGGACGGCCCCTTCAAAGACCTTTACGATTTCTGCGAACGGGTCGATTCCCAATCGTGCAACCGTTCGACCATCGAAACGCTCATCAAATCGGGAGCCATGGACGAGTTCGGCGGCAACCGCTCGTCTCTCATGGCGGGCACCGACAAAGCGATGCAGGCAGGGGCATCGGTCTTGGCCGACCGCAAAAGTGGCCAGAAGGGGCTCTTCGACGATGTGGAAGAAGAGGCCGACGGGCCGGTTGCCGCACCGATGCCCGATGTACCGGAGTTCGACGAAAAAGAAAAACTCGTTCTTGAAAAAGAAGTCCTCGGCTTTTATCTGACGAGCCACCCCCTGGCAGAATACGAAACGCTGTTACGCACGTTCTGTTCTCAAAGCAGCACGCAGTGTGGCGAACTGGTACACCGCACCGAGGTGGTGATGGGGGGCATGCTGGCCGCGATCAAGTTCTCGCACACCAAAGACCCCAAGCCGGGAGCGCCCAGCAAGTACGCCATGTGGGACCTTGAGGACATGGACGGCATCATGCGATGTATCCTTTGGCCAGAGCAGTTTGCTCAGTTCGGCCATTTGGTTGAATCGGACGCGATCCTCGGCATCCGTGGAGCGATCGACCGTCGTCCGGGCGCGACAGAAGTGAACCTGATCGTCAACGAGCTGATGCCGATCGAAGAGCTTTCGAACCGATTCACAAGCGGAGTGGTGATCCAAGTCCGTGAAAAAGAGAACGGTGCCGAACGACTCGAAACGCTTCGGGAAATTGTGCGTGGCTACCCTGGCAAAAAGAGCCTGAAGCTGCGAATCGACTTGGCCGTGGGCGGCAGCGTACAGCTCGACTGTGCAAAGATTGAATTGCATCCCGAGCTACGCCGCCGAGTGGACGAACTTTTGGGCCCGGGCCACTTCCGTCTCATCGGCGGAGCCCCCCCTGCCAAGGCCCCCGAACGCCGCCACGGCCGCGAGCGATCCCGGGTTTAACCAGTAAATCCGTGTGCAGGGTAAAGTTGCCCCCACAGACAGCAATAATCGGCTTTCGCCGTGGACGGTTACAGGGAAAAGACTGTGTCGCGTAGAATGGGGGCATGGCTTCCCCCCCCCATCCACTGCATACCCAACATCAACGCCGGTTCGAGGAGAATCGGTTCGTCTACCCCGTGCTCAGCCGACGATCGGGGGGCGTTTCGATTGGCGTGAACCTGAACCCCGATAAAATATGCAACTTCGACTGTATTTACTGCCAAGTCGATCGGGCGACCACAGGCGAGACACGGTTTGTCGAAACGGATCAATTGCTCGAAGAATTGCAGAGCGTTTTGCGACTTGTCGTTAGTGGCGAACTCTACGAATCAGAAAAGTTTGCGAGTACGCCCAAGCCGCTACGCCGCCTCAATGACATCGCGTTCAGCGGCGACGGCGAACCCACCACTTACAAGAACTTCGATGCGTTGATGGAACTGGCCGCGACCGTGAAGCGAGAGCTTCGCCAAGAAGCGGTCAAGATGGTTTTGATTACCAACGCTTCGCTGTTCCACCGGCCCCATGTCGAGCGCGGCCTAACGGTGCTCGATGAGAACCACGGCGAAATTTGGGCCAAACTTGACGCGGGGACCGAAGGCTATTTCCAGACGATCGATC
>JAJRUA010000136.1 GCA_024278035.1 Planctomycetota bacterium
ACAACACCAATCAATATCGCAAAGCCAATGAATAGTAACAAAAGTATCCCCCACAAGGATAAACTAGATGCATGCGTCATATGATCTGGTTGCATCATGCACCTCCTATGGCGTTAACACCGCGGGCCAATGTGGCTCGTTCACTGGGGGGAAGCCAAATGCTCGCCGCTTGTGTTGCGAAGGCGATCACGGCGGCGAGCACCATGCCGATCGGTTGCGGATACCAAGCAACGAGCGTCAACAGCCACGCCAACAGCGCAACGCTCGCAATCGACATAAAGCCAATCCTGCGGCGACGGATGTACTCTGCCGAACGCCACCAGCGAATCCCTAGGAACAACAAGCCAAAATAAACGGCCGAGGCGAGAGGCGGGACCGTGAGTTGGCTGGAGCCCGGTTCCACCGCTTGGTAGAGATCCACATCGAACATTTTTTCTAGCAAACATTCCTGCCCACGAGGAGACGCATCGTCCCACCAAGGGAGTTGTAAATCGAGCATGCTTGCCAAACCGAAGGCGGCAAGGCCCAACATGATACCGAAGAGGAGTTGCAAGCCGCGGCGTGGAGCGTGGTCTTCGACACTCGTCTCGGTCAGGGCGTTGGAGATAAGCACTCCCCAGGAGCCGAGCGTCGAGACAACGGCAAGCCAAAGACCGAGAGGCGCCCCGTTCGCTAGGTACGACAAGTCCGCTTCAAGTGCGCCATCTAATAGCACGGGCACAGCAAGCGTCGAAGCGACGCTTGTCACGAGGGCTGCCACGAGCATCGAGCCGATCAGCGTCCGCAGGCGATGGCGACGGGTTCGCTGGCGCAATTGCTGCCGGGCAGCGTCGCGCCAATTGTAGCGACGTGCCCGATTGGCGGTCGGTTTACTCGAGAGGGGTTGCGATCCTGCCATGGTACGACCATTGGGGCCGACTTGTGAGAGAGGTGCCGGCGCGGCGGCTTCTTGCAGGAACGCGGACCAAATGACGTAGTAAATTACGTAGAACGGCAAGATCGTTATCAAGAGACCGAGCCAAACACCTGACGTGACAAAAGCAAAGCCGACCAATCCCATCAAAGCGAGGCCTTTAGCAAGCGGCGTTGCAGGCCAATTATGCCATCGTTCTCGGCCGGTTTCCGTCAATTCAACCAAGCCTTGCCAGAGAGGTTCTTTGGAAGGCGAGTCGGTTGCCTTATGCGGTGGCGTTGAAACGGGGGACCAAACCTGCGGGCCGTCGCCTTGGGAGCCATTGTCTTGGGGAATGGCTTCATCAAGCACCGGTTCGCCATTGGCAAAATCGGTCTTGAAGTTGGGCAACAGGGCGATCATCTCTTCGACCGTGCCGATCCGCGTTTCAGGGTCTTTTGCCAAAGCGCGACGGATCACCGTATGGAAACGAGGATCAACGCCCGACAGGCCAGGGTCTGCTGTCAGGTGTTTCATCAACACTTCGCCCGCACTCTCGCCATCGAACGGCACGCGCCCCGTCAGCATTTCGTAAAGGATGACGCCAAGAGCATAAGTGTCGATCTCACGGCCATAGCGCCCACCGGAAATTTCAGGGGCCATGTAGTGGATCGTGCCAACCGACTCGGTCTGGCCACTACGACGACTGGCCGAGATAAACTTGGCAAGACCATAGTCGCCGATCTTGATGTTGGTCGGTGTCGCTTCGGCGCCTGGGGCCCCTTCTAGAAAGAGGTTACCCGGTTTCAGGTCGCGGTGGACAATGCCGTTTTGGTGGAGATGGCTCACGCCCGCCGCCACGCCGTGCATCCAAGCGACCGCCGCCTCGGGTCCAATCCCTTCGGGCGAACGGGCAAGCAAGTCTTCGAGCGACTCGCCGCCGACGTACTCCATGACGACCCATTCGTCTTCCATCCGGTCAGTCCGAATGTCGTAGAGCGAGATCAGGTTCGGGTGTTTGAGATTAAGGCACTGCCGAACGCCACGTAGCTCGATATCCAGGTTGCGTCGCAGCAGCTTGAGGGCGACCTCTTTGCCAGCGTCGCTTGTCGCAAAATAGACTTCGCCAAAGCCACCTTGGCCGACGCCCCGTTTGATGGTGTAACCTTCGAGTGGCTTGTCGCCCGTCTTGTAAAGAAATTTCCGTGCTTTACGACGACGTTTTTTTCCTTCCACGCCATTAGCCGCCGCAACGTCATCGGACGGCGCTGTCGGTTCGGCATCGCGTGGCAGAGGGCTCATATTTTTTGCTTCTTGCAAAGTACCGGGTATACGGGAAGGGCGAACATTTTGTAGCACGGCTCAAAACGGTTGGGCGATTTTAATTTTCCTGGCCGCTGGATGCCATCCAACTATTTTTAGAGGTTGATTCCTATTGTAAATGATGGATGACTAGGGAGCGGAGGTTTTCTACTAGCCGCAGGCGGAAGCCGGCGGAGTCGAAAGACGTATAAAGACCACGGCTTCCGCCTGCGGCTAGGGTAAATGCACCGACTTTGCTGGTGTAAGCGTAGGTGTCATACCGCTTCTTCGATGCAAATCGTGAAATCTTGCCCTTCGATTGGCAAACCAGGGAGGATTTTGATCGGTTCTTTGGTCGGCACGCCATCGACCAGCAGGCCTGCTTCACTCCGGCAAAGAAGCCCCTCTGTCGTGCGAAACAGCAGAAGGTCGGTTGCCCAGTCGCGGCAACGGATGTGGCTATGCGGCTTCGGCCCTAAAACGCAGCTTTCGGCCATCAGAACAATGCCATCGGCGGCGGGATGGGTACGGTGTCCACTTTCGACGGTGAGGGTCGCCGTTGCGCTTAGGGCGTGTGGCTGGCGGAAGCGAAGCCTCGCCGTTTCGCCCAGTCGCAGTTCGGCTCCGTCGGTCAGCAGGGCGGGCCCTTCCATCAGTCGGCCATCCATCCAAACGGGCGCAAGGGGCATTAGCATCCAGTCGCCAACCGATCGGCGGAGCTTGATATGCTGACGAGAAAGGTCGGCCAGCAAACCAATGTCAGGCATTGTGCCGGAGGGGCGATCCCCGCCGGGATGGCCAAGCGTTAGTTCTTCGGCAAGGCAAAGACGGAAACCTCCGACACCATCGATCCACAGTAGATGCTGATCGGATCGCGGGGCATTGTGGTTGGACGAACCGGGCAAGGTTTCCTCCTTCGTGGCACCAGCGTGCGAAGTTTCTTGCAGTGACAAACTGAGGTCATGCACTTTACTGCTACTCTTCGTCGGGCGATAAGTGGTCGCCGCAAGTGATGAATCGAGGGACATCCTATTCTATCGTCCTGAAAAGAATTACCCAGCCGCCTGCGGCTGGGAGGGATTGTTGAGGGGTCAATCAGCGACAACTTGAACGATGGTGGTTGGCAATTCGTTACCCTTTCCAAAGTAGGCTGCCACTTGATCGATCACGTCGATTGACTCAGTCTCGTCCAGAACGATTTCTCCCGGCATGGTGAGGTCGGCATTCGCAAGACGAGCCGCCACGTCAAGCCGAGAACGAATGTCGGCGATCAGGCCTTTGGCCCGAGCGAGTTGGCTATCGTCGAACTCAAGATCGCTGGAGGCTTGGGCGACGGTAACCAATTTTTGCTTCGCTTCGAGGTTCATGATATCGGCCTCAAGATTCTTTTGGGCGGAAATCATGGCCGCGAGTTTTTGTCGGGCGGCGTCAAGGTTCCGCTGCCGGGCATCGCGCATCTTTTGCATGTGCGTGAGCGTCTCATCCTTTACCTTATGGCGAGTGAACCGACGCGTGAGGTCCTCGGTCACCTCGGCACGTGAGTAGCTACGACCGGCGTAACGGAAGACCGACTGATCCGAGTGGAGATCGGCGCTCAGTCGGAGGATGTCCGCTTCGCCCTGCTCGGCCTTTTGGTGGGCGCCGGTGATTTGTTCGTTCAGACGATCCAGGGCAATCTCTTCCTTGGCAATCACTCGCATCGAGTTGCGAACCTCAGGAGCAAGATCGCGGACCATCTGGCGAGCACGGTCGATCTGGAAGTCGATAGGCACGGCATCGGTGACGCTGGCCGTCGTCCGGTTCCAGGCAGTGGAGAAATAGCTACACGCATCCCGGCCAAGTGTGACTCCGGCGACGAGCATAACGGCAAGCGAAGTAACGATAATTTTTTTGAACATGGTTCGAGTGCCTCAAAAAGCGACAGGAAAAAGGGGACGGATGCCACCTCTTTGGGCGGCTCTAAGGGGTATCTCGCCTGCCGACGGACAATCTTGGGATATTTCTGAAAGAAAAGTGGGCAACCCCTGGCCGCAGCCCCGCGTAGAGAGAGAATGAGCGATAGTACTCTGGTGGCGAGCGGTGGGCGCGTTAGCCCCCCGATAGTGGCGTCGGCCTCCCCCGTTTATCGGAGGGCTAACGCCCATCCGCTCGCCGGTTTCCCTTGTTTATTACCCGAATACAATGCGACATACGTTTCCGCTACTCGCTGTTTTTGCCATTTCCGCTACTTCGCTCACTGGCTGTGCAAAAGGCCCCGTAAAGGCGGATCCGGCGGTTGTTGCCAAACTTCGGTCGCAACTTTTGCTGGCCGAAGAGCCGGCTGGTGCGGTAACGCTGCTTGAATGGCGAGAAGCAGAGCAAGAAACGGACATGATCACCCTCGTTGGCCAAATAGGCGGAATGCCCAATCCCTGGGGCGATTCGGCCCCTGATTTCCCCTGGCGAGCCGGGGAAGCGACGTTCTTTGTCGTTGATCCGGCAACCGTCGCTGAATTCACAGGCCATACGGAGGAAGAGGCGGACGCCCATGCGGCGGATTGCTCTTTTTGTGCTCGCAAAGCATCGACCAAAACGGGCTCGATCACCGCCGTGAGCTTCCTTTCAGGCGATGGCAAGGCGATTCCGATCGATGCGCGTGAGCTTCTGGGCGTGAAGGTTGGTGACACGGTTATCGTTCGAGGCAAGCCCAAGCCCTTGGGCGACGATTTGCTGATCCTTGAGGCAGAGGGTCTTTTTATTCGCGAATAGCCCTCTTTCGGGCCAAACAGCGGGTGTCCTCCAGAAACAGCGCCACGCTGGCATGTTGGCTTTTCACAACCTTCTGGATTCTCCTAACAGCCGAATTCTTGGTGTTTTTACCAATTTGGCTCGCAATGATTGCGGGTGATTGAGCGTCTTAAATTGGGACAGCTTCAACCCCCGCTTACCCGGGCTTCCTGTGGAAATGGGGTGTTTTGTTCCTTTTCAAGAGAGGCGGCCACTCGCTTTGCGCTCCTGGCTGGAGGCTTTCACGGTTCTTTTGGTCCGATAATTGCTCCGTAAGCTTTATGGTTTTTGTCCACAGCGATCGACGGCGGGACGGTTTGCCGCAACAATGACCCATTCACGATGTCACAGAGTTGGGTAACGTTGTGAAGAGACTGAGGGAACAGGAAACAAGAGAAGAAGCTAAGGAACACCCTGTGTTTGAATTTTCTGAATACCGCGCGGCTACCTATCTCCTCGCCTTCGGGCTGGGGTGGCTGATGACGTATCTGCTGACGCCAGCGGTTCGATCTGCGGCAATTGCCATCGGGTTTGTTGATAACCCGGGCGCAAGAAAGAAGCAGACGAAGCCGGTTGCCCTGGGTGGCGGGTTGGCGGTATTTGGCGGTGCTTTGGGCGCGATTTTGTGTGCCTATTTGTTTGCCGACTGGAGTATGCCGAAGACGTTCGTCGGGAACGACGCGAGATTGCTCGCCGGTTTGGCCGTTGCTGCGCTGGCGACTCTTCTGATGGGTCTGTACGACGACGCGGCCGACCTTCGTGGCCGTTACAAACTGCTTGGCCAATTGTTGATCGCCAGCATGTTGATTTATCTGGGGCTCCGCATCGAACACATTGGGTTCATGGGGAGCGACATGCAGCTTGGGTGGCTCGTTATCCCCGTCTCGCTCTTCTGGTTAGTTGGAGCGATGAACTCGATCAACTTGCTCGATGGCATTGACGGTTTGGCCTCAGGCATTGGCGTTGTACTTTGCATGACATTTGCGATGATCAATGCGATGTACGGACGTTTTCCCGAGGCCATTGTAACGCTCGCTATGGCAGGAGCTTTGATCGGTTTTTTGCGGTACAACTTTGCTCCCGCTTCGATTTACTTAGGTGATGCGGGCAGTATGGTCATTGGTTTGGTGATCGGTGCCATTGCGGTGCAAACCCATATGAAGACCCCCGCGTTTATCGCACTGACGATTCCCCTGGCCGCTTGGGCGATTCCGATTCTTGATTCGGGCGCAGCGATCGTTCGGCGAAAGCTCACGGGGCAAAGCATCTTTGCCCCCGACCGGGGGCACCTGCACCACTCGTTGCTCACACGTGGCTGGACCGTTCGACAGGCCGCCGTATTCATCGCTTTGATTAGTGCCACAACCTGCCTCAGCGCGGTGCTGGGCGTTCTTTGGCAAAACGAATGGGTTGTGATCGGCACGGTTGCCGCGGTCATAGTTTTTCTTATCCGCTCCAGGACCTTTGGGCATATCGAGTTTGCTCTTCTCAAACACCGCGTTGGTCAGCATGGCCTACATTTTCGGCCCGACACCTCACAAGACCACTTAGCGCGGCATGGGACGGTCCGTTTGCAGGGGACGCATGATTGGGACCAGATGTGGGAAACCCTCATCGAATCCGCCGGTGACTATGGCCTGTCACAATTGAAATTAACGATCAACATGCCTGCGGTTCATGAGGCGTTCTACGCCGACTGGAAAGCCCCAAAAAACCAGCGGCCCTCAGCCGACACGCTATGGCGGGTCTCTCATCCTCTGATGATCGATGAGGAGATTGTCGGCAAGCTTGAGGTCGTAGGCGTTTCGGACGATCCCGAACGAACGACGATTTCGCAAATGATCCAGGTGCTCGACTTCCTTGAGCCGATAGAAGAAAATGTCCGTGAGGTAAAGGAGTTGCTCACCCCAGCCCCCGCCGTACCAGCCAAGGCGGATTCGGGCGATACGAGCCCTGAACCCTTAGCCGGCCCCGAACCCTCAGGCGGCCCTGAACCCTCAGGCGATAGTGCCGGGCCGTCGTCCCTCATTTCCCCCCCCGTAAGCGGCCCCTCCGTAAGTGGCTCGCCCCTGTGAGTGGCTCCTTTCGTCACAATCGGCCAAGATTCTCTCTGCAAAACGGGTGCTTGTCGGGTTAGAATGGCTTCTTTACCCTCGTCGATTTCCCCGTCGTTGTCGGCGGGCGACTTTTCAACCGCTCCCTAATCCTTGTCTGTTTTGCCTTCGCTATGATCGATCGTTCAGCGCGTATTTATATCTCGGGTCATCGGGGCATGGTTGGCTCGGCGTTGGTCCGTCGTTTGGATTCGGCAGGATTCGATAACGTACTTACCGCCACGCGGGGCGAGATGGACCTGCGCGATCAACGGCAGGTGGATGCGTGGTTCAAGCAGAACAAGCCAGACTACGTCGTTCATGCCGCTGGCACGGTCGGAGGGATTCATGCCAACCGAAGTCGCCCTGCGGACTTCATGTACGACAACCTAATGATCCATGCCACGGTCCTGCGTGCCGCTTGGCAAACGGGAGTGGAAAAACTTCTCTATCTTGGCAGCAGTTGTATCTATCCGCGCGACTGCCCTCAGCCCATTCGAGAGGAGTACTTGCTTACCGGCCCACTCGAAGCGACCAACGAAGCCTACGCAATTGCCAAAATCGCGGGGCTCAAATCGTGCCTCGCCTATCGCCAGCAACATGGCTGCCATTTTATCTCCGCCATGCCGACAAATCTGTACGGGCCGAACGATAACTTTGATCTGAAGAACTCGCATGTTCTGCCGGCGATGATCCGTAAGTTCCATGATGCCCGATCGACAGAGACGGATGCGGAAGTCACCCTGTGGGGCAGCGGTCGTCCGAAACGTGAGTTCCTGCATGTCGACGAACTGGCCGATGCGTGCCTTTTTCTTCTCGAAAATTACGATGACGCTGACGCAATCAATGTCGGCACAGGCCAGGATGTGACCATCGCCGAACTGGCGGAACGGATTCGCGACACCGTCTGCCCCGAGGCAAAAATTGTTTACGACGCCTCCATGCCCGACGGCACGCCTCGCAAATTGCTCGATGTATCGCGGCTTACTAATCTTGGCTGGCAAAGCCAGATGCCTCTGTCGGAAGGAATCGCCACGACTTATAATTGGTTTCTCCAGCAGATGGGTTCCTCTGGAGAGAGGCAGAAGGTACGAGGCCTTACGGCCTCCTAGGCCTGCCCCCCCTCCCCACGATACTCCCCCCTCCCACCACTTACTCTCCGATCGGCCCCGCGCCGCTCACCCAAAGGTTTCCCTCGATGGCTGCGACTCCGAAGAAAGCGCTCATTACCGGCATCACAGGGCAAGACGGCTCCTATTTGGCCGAATTATTGCTCAATAAGGGCTACGAAGTTTGGGGCATCATCCGCCGCAGTTCATCGTTCAATACGGGCCGAATCGACCATCTTTACCAAGACCCGCATGAAAAGAACCGTCGCCTCAAGCTCTGTTACGGTGATTTGGCAGACGCTTCGTCGCTACAGCGGATACTCAACCAAGCCCGGCCGGATGAAGTTTACAACTTGGCTGCCCAGTCGCACGTGAAGGTTTCGTTTGAGGTGCCCGAGTACACGGGCGACATCACGGGGCTCGGCACAACGCGGCTGCTTTCAGCCATTTATGACATGGGGCTTAAAGACTGCCGATTCTACCAGGCCTCGTCTTCGGAACTCTATGGCCGAGTCGTCGAGACGCCGCAAAGCGAAACCACTCCCTTCTGGCCACGCAGCCCCTACGCTGCCGCCAAGGCCTACTCCTTCCACATGACTCGCAACTTCCGCGAGTCTTATGGAATGTTTGCGGTGAACGGTATTCTCTTCAACCACGAATCGCCACGACGTGGCGAAACGTTCGTTACTCGGAAAATCAGCCGCGCAGCAGCCAACATTAAATTGGGGCTACAAGATCGCCTCTACCTGGGCAACATGAACGCGAAGCGTGACTGGGGGTTTGCCGGCGACTACGTCGAGGGAATGTGGCGAATGCTTCAAGCCGATGAACCCGACGATTTTGTCCTGGCCACGGGAAAAACCTATACCGTTCGTGAGTTCTGCGATCTTTGTTTCACGAATGTTGGTTTGCCGCTCACTTGGAAAGGTGCCGACGAAAACGAACAGGGAATCGACGCCGATGGCCGCGTATTGATCGAAGTGGATCCCGCCTATTTTCGCCCTGCCGAGGTAGATTTGTTACTGGGGGATCCCTCCAAAGCAAAACGCGTCCTTGGTTGGGAACCGACGGTATCACTTGCGGAACTTGCCCGAATGATGGTCGAACACGACCTGCAGCTCTCCCAAGAGGAATCGAACCGTCTCGCCTCCCGCCAAGGCTGCTAAAGAAAAATCGGCCCGTGGTTAGCTGTCAACTCTAACGGTAACAAGAGATTTCCGGCCGCTAAAAGCTGATCGCTTATGAATATGCCAGCAAGTTCGCCTCCCTCACCTCCTGGAAAACGTCCGCGAATTCTGCTTATCAGCCAGGTCTTCCCGCCCGATCCGACGGCGGTCGGTCAGTACTTGGCCGACGCGGCTGAGGCGCTGGTCCAACGTGGTTACGACGTACGGGTGCTAACCTCGGCTCGCGGTTTTGACGACCCCACGGCTCGCTACCCGGCAAGAGAGAGGCGTGGTGGCGTAGAAATCATTCGCTTGCCATTCTCGTCCTTCGGAAAGAAGACAATCGCCCACCGACTGGTTGGCATGGTTACGTTCCTCACTCAAGTCTTGGTGCGGGGTCTCTTCACGCCTCGGCTGAGAGGTATTTTGGTAAGCACTTCGCCGCCGCTCGCCTCTTTCGCAGCCGTGTTGATCGGTTTTTTGCGCCGATCTCCGATTACTTATTGGGCAATGGACATCAACCCCGACCAAATGGTGGCGCTCGGCCGACTCGATCCCAAGGCGTTGTCGGTTCGCGCGTTCGATGCTTTCAACCGATTGATCTTACGACGCGCGGCAAGCGTTGTAGCGCTCGATCGTTTCATGGGCGACCGACTGTGTGCCAAGTACGATATTTCGGAGAAGTTGCTGGTGATGCCCCCTTGGCCTCATGGAGAGCATCAAGAGCCCGTCCCGCACGACGAAAATCCTTTCCGAAAAAAGCACGGCCTCCAAGGGAAATTTGTCGTGATGTACAGCGGCAACCATGCCCTCACCAATCCGATCGACACACTGATCGAAACGGCCCTGCGGATGCAAAACCGTGAGGATTTGGTCTTTCTCTTCGTGGGTGGCGGCGTCCGAAAGCAAGAGGTCGATGAAGCGATAGCAAAGCACCAACCGACGAATCTTCTCAGTTTGCCTTACCAGCCGCGGGAGCAAACACGGTGGAGCCTTTCGGCAGCCGACGTGCATGTGGTCACGTTGGGGGATAGCGTTGTCGGTATCGTTCATCCTTGTAAGGTCTACGGTGCGATGGCCCTGGGCCGACCGCTGCTTTATTTTGGCCCTAATCCAAGCCACGTCTCTGACTTGCTTGAGGAAGAGAATCCCAAAAAACGCATTGGCTGGTCGCTTCATCATGGGGACGTCGAGGCCGCTATCGCAACGATGGATAAAATTTGCCAAATGCCGAACGACGAATTACAAGCGATGGGTGATCGTGCGGCCCAGGTCGTTCGAGAGCGGTTCGATTCGGCCAAGATGATTGACCGATTCTGCACGGTAACCACCCGCGGCGTTTCGGCCCTGAAGGAGTAACGCCACGCCCCGCTGGTTGATCGGCGTTGATGAGGCGGGCTACGGGCCGAATCTTGGGCCCCTTAC
>JAJRUA010000137.1 GCA_024278035.1 Planctomycetota bacterium
GCCAACCTAGTCAGGGCTGCTTGCACGCCGGAGCCGAATCGCTCTTCAGCTCCAGGCAATAAAACATGGCGAATCCAATTCCTGGTCGGCTCTGTCTGGGCATTCGTTGCATCTTCGCGAAAAGTTGAGCCCGACTGATCATGGTAGGCAATCAACTCTTTGCGAGGGATGGCGATCAGGGGGCGGACGAGCGTCGCCGCCCCCCCTGGCACAGGGCGTGAGGCCGCAATCCCACGAAGTCCTGCTAGCCCCGAACCACGTAGCAAGCGAAAGAGCACGGTCTCGGCAAGGTCATCGGCCGTGTGGCCCGTCGCGATGTAACGAGCCCCGACTTCACCGGCAGCCCGGGAAAAGAACGCGTGTCGCTCGTCTCGAAGCTCGGCTTCGCTTCGGGGGCCCGACTCGGACGAAATACCACGCAAGCATTCGAGGCCCAGGTCCACGGCAAGCTGCTCAACCCAATCAGCATCTTGCCCGGAGGCCTCTCCGCGCATTTGGTGGTCGTAGTGGGCCACAAAAAGCTGTCCCGATCCGGCCGTCAGTTCTTTGAGCGTTGCGAGAAGCCGCAGCAGCGCCACGCTATCTGCCCCACCAGAGACAGCCACCAGCACATGCACGCTCCGCCACTGCTCGGGTGGCCAAGCCTTGGCGACAAGCGATTCAAGTTCCAGAGGAGCGGGCATCGGAGTTCCGTACAGAGGGATGAAAACGACCTATCTTGCACTGTGGCAACGGTTTCGGTAAACAGTGGGGGCTGCTGACTTGATAAGCCTATTCTGTTCGAAACGCACTCTTTTCGTTTCTTCGGCGGGGGACTCACCAGCGGTTCCTCAACCCTCCGGCGATAAGGCCGGTTTGAATAGATCAACTAACAATAGCCAATTCCCTATGCCTATTACACCTATCACGCTTGCGATCGTCGCGGTCGTTTCGGCTGCGATGGGAATGGGCGTGATCGCTTTGCTTGGCCGCCTACGAAAGTGGGACGCTGAGAAAGAGGCCGCCCAAATCCTTGAACGGGCTGGTCTTCAAGCAAAATCTCGCCTTCAAGAAGCGGAGCTTGAAGCGAAAGAGATGGGCATCCTTGAGAAGGCGCGCATTGAGGAAAAACTCGCCGCCGTCCGCGACAAACAGCACGAACGCGAACGGACTCTCGACAAGCGGGACGACGCCCTCTCGAGCCGTGAAGAGCAGTTCTCCCAACAGGAGAGGATGGTCGAAAGCAACCAACGGCGGCTCAACGAGAAGCTCCAAGACGCCGACCTCCGACAAAAAGAACTCGACGACCTGCTCGACGTACAAAGACAGACGCTCCATAAACTCAGTTCGCTCAGCGCTGAAGAGGCCCGTGAACAGCTCCTCGAGCAACTCGATACCGAGCTTTCCCACGAGCAGGGGGCACGCATCCTCAAGCATGAGAAGCTGATCGCCGAGAAGACCGACGCGAAAGCCAAGGAACTGCTCATCACGTCGATCCAGCGCTTCGCCGCCGCCCATACGGCCGAATCGACCACCAGCACGGTCGATATCCCCAACGACGACATGAAGGGCCGCATCATCGGTCGAGAAGGACGGAATATCCGTTCCTTTGAGAAAGCGACCGGCGTGGATGTGATTATCGACGATACGCCCGGTGTGGTGATCGTTAGTTCTTTCGACCCCGTGCGACGCGAGATCGCTCGGATTGCCCTTACAAAATTGATTGCTGACGGGCGTATCCATCCGAGCCGCATTGAGGAGCTGGTCGTCGAAACAGAGAAAGAGGTCGAGGAGCAAGTCCAACGCCACGGCGAAGAAGCGGCCAACGAGGCAGATGTCCATGGCCTACACCCCAAAGTGATTCAACTGCTGGGCCGACTCCGTTACCGCACCAGTTACAGCCAAAACGTCCTACGGCACTCGATCGAAGTGGCGTTCGTCACGGGGATGCTTGCCGAAGAGATGGGCATGGATGGCGACCTCGCGCGCCGGGCCGGCCTGTTGCACGACATTGGCAAAGCGGCCGACCATGATGCCGAAGGGGGCCATCCCAAAATTGGTGCCGACCTTTTGAAACGGTACGGCGAGAATGAAACGGTCGTCCATGCCGCGCTGGGACACCATGACGACATTCGCCCCGACATGCCTTACACCGTGATTTGTGCCGCAGCGGATGCCTGTAGCGCTTCGCGTCCCGGTGCCCGCCGAGAAACACTGGACCGCTACATCAAGCGGATGCAAGAGCTGGAGGCAATCGCTACGGGCTTCGATGGTGTCCACCAAGCGTTCGCTATTCAGGCAGGACGCGAGGTGCGGGTCATTGCCAAGACAAAGCAAACGACTGACGAATCGGCGGCCAAGGTCTGCCGAGACATTGCCAAAGCGTTCGAGGAGCAGCTCACCTATCCGGGCGAAATCCGTGTCACCATGATCCGAGAAACCCGCTTCACCGAAATGGCGAAGTGATCGAGTGCGGAATTCGGAATCGTTGCTAATCGTACCTTGTTGTTGGGTTCCCTTTTTCATTCTGCATTCCCCAATCCGGATTCCCTGTGAAATTTCTTTTCATCGGTGACATCGTTGGCAAGCCGGGGCGGGAGATTGTCGTTAAGGTCCTGCCTGGACTAATTATGGAACGCGGGCTCGACTTGGTCGTTGCCAACGGCGAGAACGCGGCGGCCGGTTCGGGTATTACGCCGAAGATTTGCAAAGAACTCACCGGTGCCGGAGTGGATGCCCTTACGCTTGGCGACCATGTCTTTCGGCGACGTGAGATTCTTCCCTCGCTTGAGTCGGAAGAGAACATTGTGGTCCCGGCGAACTTGCCTCCCGAAGCGATCGGCAAACGCTGGACTGTCGTCACAGCCCGCAACGGTGAGCGCGCCGTGATCTGTTGCGCCTTGGGGCAACTCTTTATGAAGCCGATGGACAACCCGTGGCGGGCGATCGACGCGGTCCTTGCTGCGGCTCCTGCGGATGCCAAGGTTCGGCTCGTAGACTTTCATGCTGAGGCGACCAGCGAGATGCAAGTGATGGGCCGCTATCTGGATGGCCGCGTGTCAGCAGTGCTTGGCACCCATACGCATGTCGCCACGGCAGACGAGTCGGTCCTACCCGGTGGCACCGCCTTTCAATGCGATGTCGGCATGACAGGCCCCCATGAAAGCATCATTGGTCGCCGCATTGATCGTGTGCTAGCGGCAACACTCACCGGAATGCATCACCCGTTTGATGTCGCTACGGAAGATAACCGTCTCAACGGGGCGATCGTTGAAACCGACCCCGCGACGGGTCTTGCCGTAAGCATCGAAAGGGTTGCAATCGACGAAGCGGAAGCGGGGCGGCTTGAGGAATTGGCGAAGGGCTAGACGCTCTCCCCGGAAAGGCTTCGTTCGAGGAAACCGAAGAGAGTTAGGGGCACTTCCCAAAACAGCACAGGAGGGGGCCCTCCTTGGGTACTTGGTGCCTGAAATGGTTACCGCGTTTACTCGGTTTTCAGTTTCGTGATACTGTAAAAGAGCGAGTGCCTGATGCAATCCTGGAGAAGCGGTCAGCATGGGAGCTTGAACACCAAAAACAGTTGGAGCCGCAATGCCAGCCATGTCAGTAAAATCCCCCATTCGAGCCAGGGGACCACGTAATAGAAAAAATACTCCCCGTCGTAAGGTGTCCCAGCGACGCCCGGCGCGGGGAAGTGCTCTTGGAGCCAGAAACGCAAATAGTAGGCAAAGCAGGCCGCGGAAATCGCTAGCCATGCCCGACTGCGTACGAATGGCAATAGCGGAACGGCCCAGCACCAGTACCACGGGTTTTGTGTGGGTGCGAGCAGCCAGAACCAAGCAAGCGTCAAGAAGGCCGCTCGAAGCCAAAGCGAAGGATCGATCGGTTCCTTGCCGGTCGGCCATGCGTTCTGCCAAATAAGCCCAACAACAATGGCCAAGAAAGCAACCAGTGTGGCCACTCGGGCTGTGAAGAATGCTGCGCGGTCATCCTCTTGGAACGAGGTGCTCCAGTCGTTGGGGGTGACATCAAACCAAGCCCTTTGTGAGGAGCTTGTACTGAACGTCCCCCAACCTTGCACCTCGATCTTTCTCGACCGCTGGACACTTCCTGGTAGGTTCTGGGATAGGTTCTCATCGCCATGCCATCGGAGGTTTTCGTAGGCGATCATAAACAGTAGATCGTTCATCTCCCATTTTTGGAGAAACGTGGCGATACCGGCGGTCTTGCTTGGGTTCGCCGTTTTAGTTGTCGGTAGCGTGCCGGGTAGAGGCGGGAAGGATTGGGTATTCGGGGGGACTGCGGCGACTTCGCCCGAACGGGGCCAAAGCATAGGGGAAAGTCCAATGGCTACCGTCACAATAAACGCCACTGCGCCAATTGCCATCGATCGAAATCCCATGCGGCGCCACAAAGCGGCTGCCAAGAGCGGGGCGAGTACAATCGGATAGAGCTTGGCCCCGACGCCAAGACCTAGTAGCACGGCAGCCAGGAGGCCCCACCCCATGCCACGCGAAGGATTGGCTTTGCCAACGAAGGCTTCGACCGCGGCTACCGCTGCGGCGATGGTGAAAAAAGTGGCGATCGAATCGAGGTGGCCACTCCCGGCGACTTCTTTCAGCACCAACGGACACCAGCCGTACACCAATGCCCAACCAAGCGGCCGCCCCGTACGACGCAGCAATTGCATCACCAGCAGCAAGGTCGCCATGTCGAACAGCGTTAAAAAACCCTTTAGCCACGTGAGCCGTTCCGTGGCCGACCATTCGTGAGACGCTGTTGCCGCTGCGGCCGCGAACACGGCTTGGCTTACCGGTGGATAGGGCGATGGCAAATGGGCGTAGTGAATTGTCTCGACGATTTCTTGCAACGCCGGCTCCGAACGGGCACGCTGGACCAATTGATGGAGCGTCGCATTGCCGGGGGCTTGGTCCGTTTCAAGCCAATTGGCGACTTGTTCAGGCGTGTAGGCGTAGGGATCGACTCCTTCGCAAACGACCGTTCCGTCCCACAGATAACGATAAATGTCGATCTCCTGAAACGGTGGGGTCGGCAACAGCAGGCATCGCATAAGGAGCGATGTACCGAAAATCCACCAGCCAAGCCCTGAGGTGGAGGGCCGTCGCACAGAAAAATGCAATGCCGCGAAGTAAAGTCCACAAGCCACACCGTACAAAGTTAAAACGGTGAGCAGTGGTCGCTCGTTTTGCGGGACGGTAAGGGCGTAGTTTGGACCAAGCCAAAGTAGCACCGCATAGACGGCGGCTGTCAAAAGAGCGAGAAGCCATAACGCCAGACCAATCGGGTTGGTCTTCATAGCTTGTCCTCTGGCAAACGGGACCAACCATGCTTTGCCAAGCAGTAAAGAATCTTCGTTCCGGCGGCAAACGAACCACGCACGGTGCCGCTAATTTTGCTTTGGCCGAGTCGCTGCCGATAAGGGACGGGGACTTCCAGGACACGGAGCTTCAGACGCCACGCCTTGAGCTGCATTTCAATTGTCCAGCCGTAGTTTTCGTCAGCCATTTGCAAACGGCAAAGCGCGGCGTAGTCGATCGCACGAAAGGGACCGAGGTCCGTGTAGGGGGCCCCCCAACCGAGCCGCATGAGGCCGCTCGCCAAATGGTTGCCGAAGACCGCTTGCGGTGGCATCGCCCCCGGTTCTCGTTGGCCAAGCATTCGGGAACCGAGAACCATATCTTGTTCATCGGCAAGGATCGGTCCGACCAATTTCGGTAGCAACTGGGGTGAGTCACTATGGTCCGCATCCACAAACGCCACAACACGCGGCGGTCGGTTACCCCCGGCAATCCCTCGCTTGATTTCCTCAAGGCCGGCCAAGCAGGCGCTGCCATAGCCTCGGCGTGGTTCGGCAACGACATGAGCCCCCGCTTCTTTGGCCCGGTCTGCCGTTCGGTCTGTCGAGCCGTTATCGACAACGATCACCCGCCCCACTGGGGGCAACTGACCGAGGACTTCCACAATGCCCTGCTCTTCATTGAGTGCCGGGATTAGCACCACAACATCGCCATAGCCGGGCATCGCACTCACGGTGCTGAAACGCCCTTGCTCAGCAACACACCGGTAATCATCCACCCATCGTCACTGCTCTGAATCGCCCGAATGGCAGGGCCAAAATAGCGTCGGGCCATTTCAAACGGAGGTAGCAAGCTGCCGTCAAAGGTTTGCTTGCGTACGATATGGGCTTCTTCCTCTTCGTCGCTGGTCAACATTTGGTTGAGCAGGCGACCAAAGAAGGTTTGCGACTCCGGCATTTGGTTATTGCGAAGCTGCTCGTAGGCAGGGCGAAGGCTCTCATCGGTGCGAGTGAAAGCCCATGCGCAACGATTCGTGGAGGTGAGTCGATCAAGAAAACGGCTCGCCGCTAACATGTCATGGCTCGTCGAAAGCGAGGCGCTGGGAGCCCCTCCAAAAAGTGCCTTCTCTAAAAAAGCGACATCCGAACCGATGAGCAACTTCCCTTCATGCAAACAGACGGCTGCCCGGCGCAGAACGCGTTCCTCACGTTCTTCCTCAACAGGTTCATCATCGAGCCCCTCGATCGACAGCAAACCGGCATCAAGATCGCCGGACGCTTCCTCTTCAGGGACAATCTCCCAGTACTCAATACCCTCACCACTAGCAACCGCAAGGCTCTTACGTTCTGCACCGTCGCTCTCCATCCACTTATCAATCGGCCCGCGAAGCGCCGCTTCGTTGGTTACGTCGAGTACAAACAAGTACCGTTCGCAATCTTGGGTGATGGGCAGCGTGTAGTCGGTCATGATCGTAACACGCTGTCCGAGATGGGCGATCACCTCATCCCGAAGGTTGATCTTTGGCCCGTAGGGGTCTTTCTCAAAGGCATCGATCGTTGTCTGAAAAGCATGTTGGTAGCCCATAAGCGCATCAGCAAGCGGCGAAACATAGTCAAACGCGCTCTGGATATCGATGTTGAACGTCTTATAGCCAGCCACTTCACGGGGAACCCACGGGGCAACGCCCAGGTCACTGGTGTTAGGAAGTTCGAGAATTCGCATCGCGTCTTCGTAGCGAACCGAAGCCGGCTTGCCCGTCGTTCCGGGCTTGAACGGCGCATAAACTACCGTACGGTGGACGACATCTTGTGTCGAATCGACGGCAAGCAAGATATGGCCGCCTACGCCCTTGATCCCATCAAATCCCTCTTCGCGAAGGATTGTCAGCGTATCTTTTTTTCGAGGCAAGTTGTTCGCTACTTCGAGTGTCCGGGAAGCCGTATCGTAAGCAAACGGATCGACCCACCAAGTGACGGTCGGCAGGACGCCACTCGCCGCGCGTTGGCACTTTTTAAGCGTCGCACGGTAGGAGGGGTTCTTAGCCAGAGGATCTCCCTGGCCATTCGCTCCTCGTTTTACTTTATTCAGGAGTACTGTCGCGGCCGCCTCATTGTCCGCAGCGATAAAGCGATCGGCCGTAAGAAAGTAGGCCACCGTCTTGGGGGGCCCCGCATCGTTCGGCACCGAATAAACGGCCGGCGAGTCGGCGGACTGCGGCTTGATAAGCGTTGCCCCTCGCTCAAGGAGCCGGGCGTTGATCTTGGCAACGACCTTCTTTGCTTCTGTCTGGTTGCCTGTAACATCAGCAAGGACGACCACCGTCGCTCGTTGATTCGTGCCGCTGGGGGCGACCATGGCGAAGGCCGCCTCGCCACTGGCCGCGCCGGCCAGTTCCTGGATCGTTACGCCAAGACGCTCTTCGATCTTGCCCGCCTTCCTTGTGAGTTGGTCACGCAACTGATCGAGGAAGGGTTTCATCGTCGGATCAGCAAGCAGCTTGCCAACCTGCGTCCGATTCCAGCGAGCCTGGAAGTCGGGCACATTGGCGATTGAAACAAAGCCAACCGTCTCAGCCGGCAGTAGCATCTCTGCTAGCGGTGCCGCAGCCGCAGCCCTAACCGGGTTGAACAGTAGGAGGGCGATCGCAAGTAGGGCGAATTTTTTGAGGCGAACCAACGTCATTGGCTGCAAATCCATAGGGTTAACGATCAACGGAGCGGTCAAGCGAATGCGGCTTTCTCGAAACTCGGCCTGGGAGGGCTAGGACGAACAGGCGAACTTGTGAGGTGAGGGTTGCAAGGGCTGAAAGATAAAGAATTGGCTCTAAGGTGGGTAAAAGTCAAGAGACTCTAACAATCGCAA
>JAJRUA010000014.1 GCA_024278035.1 Planctomycetota bacterium
CCAACCGCCGAAAACTTGGCAACCGAATCGACCAAAGGCCTCCTTCCGATCGCCGGCGAAACAGCCACCAACAAAGTGAGTAGCGATAGGCAGAGAAACCGAGAGCAGGAAGAGGAGAACATGTTCGGCATGATTTTTTTGGTCGGATGAAACGAAATGCAAAACAAGATGGCTATCCGATCGATTTCTCTTGTCCTGCTGCCCCTGTAAATCGGGTCAAGGCTTTTTGACGGACACTCTACTCAATCGATCGCGGCGGCGGCGATTGTTCCGATGCGGGCGGCAAGAGAATTTACGCTACCCTTTCCATCGGGGTGGAGGCGATTCGAGAGGAAGATCACGAACAAATCGAGACCTGGGTCGATCCACATCGCGGTGCCCGTGAAACCACCATGGCCAAACGCATGGGAGGAGAACAGCTCGCTCCGGTTGCTCGAATAAGCGCTACGGGCATCCCAACCGGCGGTGCGAAAATGGCCCGCAACGTCACGGGCTCGGGTCATCTCCTTGACTGTTGGGGGGCCTAAAATACGGACTCCATGCCCTTTGCCCCCGCCCAAGAGAGCCGATGCGTAGATCGCCATATCTTGGGCCGTGCTAAACAGACCAGCATGACCTGCCACGCCGCCGAGTCGCCAAGCACGCGGATCATGGACTTCCCCCACCATCCATTGTCCCTCACGCTGTTCGGTTGCGGCGGCCCGGGCTCGCCGTGATTCGTCGGGCAAATAGCCGGTATCCTTCATGCCAAGCGGCGTGAAAATCTCTTCGCTTGCAAAACGGTTGAGCGACCGGCCATCGATTCGCTCAACGATCAGGCCCAGCATCTCAAAGCCAACGTCCGAGTACTTGAACCGCGTTCCGGGAGGGGCTTCGACGGGCAGGGCGAGAAGCCGTTCCCATGACCGATGGATACCGTCCTCATAATCGCGGATCGAATTGTCGGGCACATAACCTGCTTGGTGGGTGAGAAGGTGCTCGATTGTGATTGCCTCGGTTCCTTCGCCTGAGAGATCGGGCAAGTGGTCCTTGGCAAGGTCACCGAGACGCAATTTGCCTTGCTCCAAAAGCCGCATGACGCTAGTCGCCGTGGCAACGGGCTTGGTAAGCGATGCCATATCGAACACCGTGTCGGTCTGCATCGGCAGACGAGTTGGTTTGACTTGCCGGTCGCCGTAAGCCTCCAGCAACACGAGCTTTCCGCGCCGACCTATCGCAACGACACACCCGGCGAACTGGCCATCGTCGAGGGCGAGCTTGATTTCCCGCTCGATATTTTGGAGATGCTCGGCACGCATTCCTGCGTCTGCCGGTGAAACACGAGGCACACTCTGGGCTAAGACCAGCGTGGGGAGAAGAAACAGCGGGACTAGGCAGAAAGGCTTGCTACCAAGGGAAATCATGACGGTTTGTTCTCAAGGGGAGGGCTCAACAAAAGGTGTAATAAATATCCGGTTGCAAAGGTACTTGCCAAAGCGATAGCGGTGTTCCAAGTCCAGTGAACCGAGCCATAGCGGATGACGGCAGCTCCTACAGAAAAACCGACGGCGACAGCCGCCAATCCGGGAAGCTCACGCACCTTTCCGCAGAACAAGCCGAGCGCGAACAGTCCAAGAAGAATACCAAAGGCAAAACCGGAGATCGCCAAAACGGCGTCGATCACCGATTTATCAAGGCCAACACGGTAGGCATAAATGGCGACCCCTGCTTGCAGTGTGGTGAACAGGAGCGTCGCTCCGCGCAGTCCCCAAATGGATTGACCCGGAGAGAGTTGGCCTGTAATTGGTTCAACAATGTCTTTCATGAGAACGCCAGCCGAAGCGTTCACGCTGCTGCTGAGCGTGGACATCGCGGCAGCCATGATCGCCGCAAGGAGCAACCCGCAAAGGCCAACGGGTGTCTCATGGGCCAAGAACGCGGCGAAGGCTTCGTCCGGCTTGGCAATGGTATAGGCGACATCCACTTGCTGATAAAAACAGGCCAGCCCGAGGCCTATCAATAAAAAAAGCAAGAATTGCAGCGCCACGACAGGTCCACTCATACAGAGGGCAAGCGCCGCCTTGCGTTGCGTGCCGGCACACAGATAACGTTGCACCATCAAGTGATCTACGCCGTGCGTTGCAAGCGACAGAATGCCCCCACCAACAAGGCCCGCCCAAAAATTGATATAGCCATCGGTGAACCCGTGCCCCCAGTCGAAGACCGTCAATCGGCCCGTTTCTTTGCCAAATCGAAGGATTTCTGACGCTCCTCCAGGAATGGCTTGGATAATAAGCCCCACCGCAACAAGGGCTCCGAGTGTGTAGATGATTAGCTGCACGCAGTCGTTCTTAACGACCGACGTGACACCGCCGAGCGTGGCATAAATGCCCGTGGCTGCCGCAATCACGACAACACAGCTCGTAAAATCCCAGCCGAGGGCGTGTTGCAATGCCAGCGCCGTGAGCAAGAGACGCAGACCATCGGCAAGCGTGCGGCAGACGAGGAACACAAGCGATGCGGCCCGCCTAACACTGCTGCCGAAGCGGCTTTGAAGCACTTCGTAGGCCGTAAAAAAAGAGCCGCGGAAGTACTCCGGCAACATTAGTGCCGCCACAACGAAGCGGCCAACGATGTAGCCAAGCGTGATCTGGAGGAACGTCATGTTCCCCCCCTCCTTGAAGGTTTGGCCCGGCAGACTGAGAAACGTAACGGTACTTGTCTCCGTGGCAACGATCGACATCATCAGTGCCGGCCATGCAACGTTTCGTCCGCCCAACAAATAGCCCTCGGCAGAGCCTGCTCCTTTACGTGGCCAAGCGCCCCAAACAATCGTAACCATCAGATAGAGAGCAAGGAGACCAAGGTCCACGTCGGACAAACCGATACGGCCTGATGCCAGAAGTACAGAAGACGGGGCGATAAACGGGGGAGTTGGCACGTTAAATCATTCTCGCTAGCAAGCTAGCTGCTGGGTGAAAAGCGATTGAGGAGCGTCCCGCCTTGTTTGAGCGACAAGACGTGAGTTGGCGTTATCGTACAGTTTTTGGCAAAGCCGCTCCGTTTTTTTTTGCGGGAGCTAAACAAGATTTCTCCTTAGAATACACAGGAGTTGGGTGGAGTTAGGCGATTCACTCCCGGGGGTAATGCGCATTCCTGTCTCGCTTTGGCGCAATCTAGCCCCCCTTTGGTCGGATCGCTCGATACACTGGAACTTGTTGACTTTAATGGAAGTCGAACGACAGGCCCTCGTGATTTAGTCGTACGACGCGATCACTTGTCGAGCCTTTTTAAGGCGGACCCTTTAAGAGACTTTGTATGAGCCACATAGCGCTCGATCACTTGACCACCGAAGCGCGCAACCCGGCAACAACCGGGCTTGATGATCTATCGGCAATTGAAGTGGTCCGTTTAATCAACTCAGAAGATGCATTGGTAGCCCAGGCGGTGGGACGCGAAGCGGAGGTGATTGCCGAGGTCGTTGAGATCGTAGCCGATCGCCTCTCACGGGGGGGGCGGCTCGTTTACATGGGAGCGGGTACGTCCGGCAGGCTGGGCGTACTGGATGCGGCAGAGTGTCCTCCGACGTTCAACGCCGATCCCAGCCAAGTGATCGGACTCATCGCGGGAGGCAAGACGGCGCTGACAACCGCTGTGGAAGGGGCCGAGGATAATCCGGAGCTGGGGGCTCAAGACCTTGCTGATATCCAGCTTACTCCGAACGACGTGCTCATCGGAATCGCTACGAGTGGCCGAACCCCCTATGTCGTGGGTGGACTCCAATACGCCCGGAAGCTCGGAGCCTTTACGGTCGCCTTTAGTTGCAACGACGCGGCAGAAATTCGTGACCAAGCTAATCTGGCAATTACGCCGGTGGTCGGTCCCGAAGTACTGAGTGGCTCCACGCGACTCAAGGCAGGAACCGCCACCAAGCTGGTCCTCAATACGATCACTACCGCTGCGATGATTCGCCTCGGCAAGACCTATGGCAACCTGATGGTTGATCTTCGCCCCTCGAACAACAAATTGCTTGCCCGATCCGTCCGGATCGTCGGACTCGCCACAGGTCTGGGGCAAGACGAATCTCAGCAGGTGCTGGATTTGTGTGACGGTGAGGTAAAACTAGCCATTGTTGTTCAGTTATCAGGTGCTACACCCGATGAAGCACGTAGGCGGCTTGCAGCGTGTGATGGCCATGTTGGCCGTGCGATCAGTGGTTGAGTTTATCCAGCTCGCCGCTTTTCTTTTTTCTTTCTCGATTCAAGTTGGACTAGCCTTCCCTCCATGACCCGCGGACCTGCGACCTACCTGGGCGTCGATGGCGGCGGGACCAAGACGATTGCTCGGCTTACGTGCCTGGACGCCCCCCGTAGCCCCGGTACCACTACTCATGGGCCCATGAGCGTGCTTGGCTCAGGCATGTCGAGCGGAAGCAACCCCTACAGCGTCGGTTGGGATTCGGCCGTCGAGGCCATTCGTATCGCAGTTCAGCGGGCTCTCTCCGAAGCGGAGTTGGGCGATCGTCCCCGTGCAGCGGTGTTAGCAATCGCCGGTTGTGCTACCCCTACAGCTCGCACCCGGTTGAGTGAGGAGCTTACCAAAGCAAGAATCGCGGACCGTGTGAAAGTGGTTCCTGACACGGCCCCGGTCTTAGCCAGTGCGACGCCAGGGGAGCCTGCCATCGGCTTGATCGCTGGCACCGGGTCAACGGCGATTGCACGCCGAGCCAACGACGAAACGGTTATGATCGGGGGTTGGGGCTACCTGATTGACGACGGTGGCAGCGGCTACGCCCTCGGTCGCGATGCTCTTCTCCTGTTGAGTCGCGTGGAAGATCATCCCGAAAGTGGTTCGTGCAAACGACTTCACAACGCTGTGTTGGATCGACTGGGCGTCAGCGCATTGGCTGACGTAAAGCCACTCATCTATCAAGCACCGAGCCCCCGCGGCGCGGTTGCGACGTTGGCTCCTCTCGTGCTGCAGTTGGCTGCCGAAGGCGATGAGAGCGCAGAGTCAATCGTTCAGCAGGGAGCCGTTGATTTGGCAAGGTTGGTACAGGTCGCCTCCATCAAGCTTGGAGGGGCACCAGCCGAGGTATTTCTGGCGGGCGGATTGCTACAGCACTCCACCCACTACTGCCAACGGCTCTCGCAAAGGTTGGAGGCCGAAGGGGTGGCCGTCACCAGTTGGGGACTGGCACCCGACGCCGCTTGCGGCTGCGCCGAATTGGCGGCACGGCTGTAACAAAGAGTAAATGCCATGCTACCGGCGAGGGCAATTCCCCCAAGTGGCCCAAAACGGAAAAATTATATTTTCGGCCACCCACCGCGGATCGCCCCCCAATAAAAACTCACCCGAATTGAAAGGATAGGGCCGCCCGCTGGGGCTATTTTGTGAAAACTCGTCCCGGTCGCGACTCTGGGCGCTGCGCTCTGCCCTGGGCTGTCATAGGGCCGCTCTTTCAGGCCTCATCTCAACTACCCCCCTTAAAGCAGGTGGGGTAAAAGTTTCGTGAGCTACGGACTAAAGTCCTTCACTCACGAGTTAGTGATGTAGAAATCAGCCGATGGGCGCGAGCCCCGGTTCGCTTACCGAAATCTGGCAGGAACCGGGGCTAGCGCCCTTCGGCTGATTATGTCGGACAAATACCTTGCTTGCACACGAAAGTAATACTCTAAAAAACCTAAAGGATTCGTCTAAAGACGAGGGTTTTAGACCCATTGCGGGGACAATAAAAATCCCGTCGATCCTTTTTAATCCCGTCCATCTTGTCAAGCTTTATTATGGGCCACTCACCCAGAAAACAATTGTTGGAAGGAAACAGACTTTCCCAACCAAAAATTACGCCAAAAGAAAAAGCTTGGCGCCGATTTTTTACTTCTCGTTTCTTGGCGAACTTGTTGCCAATCCGCCGAAGGAGAGGGGGACAGAGAATGGGCGGACAAAAAATGGGCGCTGCCTAACCTCAGCAAGTAACCGCCCCACCACTCACCGGCTCACGGCAGCCCGTCGTTTCAGGCACGGTGAGCGGCAGGCCGCGCACTCGCCGAACG
>JAJRUA010000138.1 GCA_024278035.1 Planctomycetota bacterium
ACAAGGTTGTCGGTTCGTCCGCCCAATGCGGCCTCGGTGAGAACTTTGGTTGTCTCCTGGAAACTTGCGGCTGAGATGAACGACGAACTCTGAACCGATGCCTTGGTAATACCCAGTAATTGAGTGACCGAGGTCGCCATCTTTGGCTTCGTCCCCTTAGCAATGTCCCCCCCAAGCGCCTCGATTTGGGCGTTGGCTTGGTCGAGTACCGCTTTCGGAACGATCGCATCCACCGCGAACTCGCTATCCCCCTTATCGGTGATCTTGAGACAATCGCTAACCTCGCTATTCGCTTTACGGAAATCGTATTTGTCGAGGATCGACCCGGGGAGCAAGTCCGTATCGCCCGGCGATTCGATCCTTACCTTCCTCAACATTTGCGAAACAATGATTTCGATGTGCTTGTCATTGATTTCAACACGTTGACTACGATAAACGCTCTGAATCTCTCGTGTGAGGTATTGCTGAACGGCCTCTTCCCCCGAAACGGCAAGAATATCATGTGGCACGAGGGGGCCATCGACCAGCGAGTCACCCGCCCTAACAATGTCGCCCGTGTGAACTCGTAAGTGCTTGTTATGCGTCACGAGATGCTCGCGCTCAATTCCGCTGTCGCTGCTGACAATGATCGAGCGTTTTCCACGTTTCTTCTCGGCAAGAATCTCTACTTTGCCATCAATCTCCGCAATAACGGCCGGATCCTTCGGCTTGCGAGCCTCAAAAATCTCCGTAACCCGAGGCAAGCCACCGGTAATATCCTGGGTACCGCCCGCTTCACGAGGCGTCTTAGCAACCAGGGCACCTGGCTTGATCTTGGTGCCTGCTTTGACTTCGATGTGAGCCTTTTCTGGCATGTAGTAGAAGTCAAGAATCTTTCCATCCTTCGGATCCTCTACCACGATCTGCGGATGCAGGTCGCCCTTGTGCTCCATAACGACGTATCGCATTTGGCCACTGGGATCCTTCTCGCCACGGATGGTCTCCCCTTCGATAAGGTCCTCATAACGGATGATGCCCGCCGTCTCAGCAAGAATGGGGATGGAGTGAGGATCCCATTCGCAAAGAACATCGCCCGCCTTAACGGCGTCACCTTCGCTGAGCTTAATGACCGCACCGGTCGGAATTTCGTATTTCTCGATTTCACGACCACGATCATCCACAAGAGCCAGTTCACCGTTGCGCCCAAGCACGACGAGGTTGCCCTCTTCGCTCTTCACTGCGTTGAGGTTGGCAAAGCGAACTTGTCCACCCTTCAGGGCCTTGATGTCACTCTGCTCAATGTCGCGCTGGCCAACACCACCGATGTGGAACGTCCGCATCGTAAGCTGCGTGCCCGGCTCGCCGATACTCTGAGCGGCAATGATACCAACGGCCATCCCCTCTTCGACCAAAGAACCGGTTGACATATCCATGCCGTAGCAATGGCGGCAAATGCCGAGCGGTGCCATGCAGGTCATCGAACTGCGAACCTGGATTTTCTCCAGCCCCATCGCTTCGATCTTACGAGCAATTTCAGAAGTAATCATGCCACTTTCGGCGACAATCACTTCGTCGGTAATCGGATTGACGATGCTCTGGCGACTGACGCGGCCCTTGATCGACTCGGCCAGGCCAACTTCGACCTTCTCTCCGCGGTAGATCACCCCCTTGGTGATGCCTTGGGTCGTGCCGCAATCGTCCATCGTGACAACTACGTTCTGTGCAACGTCCGCCAGCTTACGAGTCAGATAACCTGAGTCGGCCGTCTTGAGCGCCGTATCAGCCAAACCTTTGCGGGCACCGTGCGTCGAACTAAAGTACTCAAGCACTGTTAGGCCTTCACGGAAGTTGGCCTTAATCGGTGTTTCGATAATTTTGCCTGACGGCTTAGCCATTAGGCCACGCATACCGCCAAGCTGACGCATTTGTTCCACACCACCACGAGCGCCCGAGTGCGCCATTAGGTAGATCGGATTGACGTATTGATTGCCGCGATAATCGATCTCGAGAGCAGCCATCATTTCGGCGGTAATTTCTTCGCGGGCGTGGGTCCACGCATCCAGCACACCGTTGTAACGCTCCCCTTCGGTGATAATACCGCGATGATATAGCTTGTTTCGTTTGAGCACTTCCTTCTCAGCCAAGGCGATGATCTTGCCCTTGCTGTCGGGCGTCACAAGATCGTCTGTACCGAAGGAAAGCCCGCTAAGCGTTGACGTTTTAAACCCAAGTTGGTTCATGTCGTCCAGCAGTTCAATCGTCATACGTCGACCGAGGAACTCGTAGCAGTCGCTAATCACCTTCGAGAGTTCGCCCGATCGCATGGCGACATTGTAGAAGGGCATTCCCTTGGGAAGCATCTGATTAAAGAAGATACGACCGACGGTTGTATCGATCACACGCCCTCGTTTTGACTCGTCCTGCATCTCTTCGCGAAGGATAACCTTCTTAGGCAAGCGAACCTTAACCTTGGCGTGGGTATGCACCTTGCCCACGGAATGGGCCATCTCAACTTCTTCGTAGGTGCTGAACACCATGCCGTCGCCGGGGGCTTCTGGCGCATCAAGCGTGATGTAATAGCAACCCATCACCACGTCTTGCGACGGAGTAATAATCGGGGCACCGTTGGCTGGGCTGAAAATGTTATGTGTTGACATCATCAGCGTGTGCGCTTCGACCTGGGCCTCGATCGACAGTGGCAAATGGACCGCCATTTGGTCCCCATCAAAGTCGGCATTAAACCCCTTGCAAACCAACGGGTGAAGATTGATTGCATTTCCTTCAACCAGCATCGGCTCGAACGCCTGGATACCCATGCGGTGAAGCGTCGGTGCCCGGTTCAGAAGGACAGGGTGGTTCGTAATAACCTCTTCAAGGATATCCCAGACCTCTTCGTCCTTGCGCTCCAGCATCTTCTTGGCCGACTTGATCGTGTCGGCATGGCCAAGCTCTTTAAGGCGACGGATGATGAAGGGCTGGTAGAGTTCCAGCGCAATTTTCTTCGGCAAACCGCACTGGTGTAACTTGAGCCGCGGACCGACAACGATCACACTGCGTGCGGAGTAATCCACCCGCTTACCGAGCAAGTTCTCACGGAACCGGCCCTGCTTACCCTTAATCATATCGGTAAGCGACTTGAGCGGTCGATTCGAGGAACCAAGCACGGGTCGCTTACAACGATTGTTATCAAACAGCGCATCCACCGACTGTTGAAGCATCCGCTTTTCGTTGCGGATAATCACTTCAGGAGCGTTGAGGTCAACCAGTTTCTTGAGCCGATTGTTCCGGTTAATGATCCGACGATAAAGGTCGTTTAGATCGCTCGTGGCAAAGTTGCCCGAGTCGAGCAAGACGAGCGGGCGTAGATCGGGGGGGATCACAGGCACAACGTCCATGACCAGCCACTCAGGCTTGTTATCTGAATCACGGATAGACTCGACCGTTTTAAGGCGGTTGATGAGGTCCTTTGCTTTTTGCTTGCTACCGGTCTCCTTGAGATCAACCCGAAGGTCTTCCGAGAGTTGTACCAAGTCGAGCGAGCCAAGCAGCTTACGAATCGCATCCGCCCCCATGCCCGCCTCAAAGGCTCCTTCGCCATACTCTTCGCGGGCGGCACGGTACTCTTCTTCGGTCAGCATCTGCTGCTTTTCGAGCGGAGTATCGCCCGGATCGGTAACGACGTAATCCTGGAAGTAGATCACTTTCTCTAGGCTCGTCGTCTTCATCGCAAGCAACGACCCAAGCCGACTCGGCATCGCCTTGAAGAACCAGATGTGAACGATCGGCGCAGCGAGCTCAATATGGCCCATTCGCTTGCGACGCACACGGCTGTGAGTGACCTTCACCCCACACCGGTCGCAGATCATTCCCTTGTACTTCATGCCTCGGTACTTACCGCAGGCACATTCCCAGTCTTTTTCTGGGCCGAAAATACGCTCACAGAACAAACCGTCCTTCTCAGGGCGGTAGGTTCGATAGTTGATCGTCTCCGGCTTTTTGACTTCACCAAAGGACCAACTGCGAATGTCATGCGGCCGCGCCAGGCTAATTTTAACCGAGGCGTAGTCGTTGATCCGGTCGTAGTTCGAGGTCTCAAGTAGGCTCATAATTTAAGACTCCTAGGGAGCTGTTTTTAGGTTGAAGGGGATGAAGAACAGCAGGCAGAGCGGTTTGAATTACAAACCCGATTTCTCAAGCTGCATGTTCAACCCCAAACCTCGAATCTCGTTGGTAAGCACGTCGAAGCTGGCCGGGGTGCCCGCTTCGAGTGTGTTCTCGCCCTTCACCATCGACTCATAAATCTTTGTACGGCCTTCAACATCGTCACTCTTCACGGTGAGCAACTCTTGCAGAATGTAAGCCGCACCGTAGGCCTCAAGGGCCCACACTTCCATCTCGCCGAAGCGTTGGCCACCGAATCGCGCTTTACCACCTAGCGGTTGCTGTGTGATAAGCGAGTAGGGGCCCGTGCTGCGGGCATGCACCTTGTCGTCAACCAAGTGGTGCAGTTTGAGCATATAGATGTAGCCGACTGTCGTCTCTTGTTCGAGCGGCTCACCCGTACGACCATCGTTTAGCTTTGCCTTGCCATGACGTGGCAAACCGGCCTCTTCAAGGCAATCATTGATCTCTTTTTCCGAAGCACCGTTGAAAACAGGTGTCACGGCCCGGAAGCCTAGCTTGGATCCGGCCCAACCAAGGTGCGTTTCCAAAATTTGCCCCACGTTCATCCGGCTCGGAACCCCCAGCGGGTTGAGCATGATTTGGACGGGCGTGCCATCCGGAAGGAAGGGCATGTCCTCGACGGGCATGATTTTTGAGATCACACCCTTATTTCCGTGACGGCCAGCCATCTTGTCACCGACAGAGATGACCCGCTTCGTCGCGATATAAACCTTTACCATTTGCAGCACTCCACTGCGAAGCTCGTCGCCTCGCTTCATGCTGTTGAGGGCACGGTCACGAGCGTCAAGGGCCTCTTCGACTTTGGGCCACAGGTCCTTATGAACCTTCTCGACTTCTTTCTGCCGCTCGGGGCTTCGGATGTCGAGCTGATCGAGTCGGAACTTGGCCGCCTGTTCGGAAACGAACTTCGGGTCTTGCTCATGGACAAGGCTATTGCCATCGTCGTCGGTGAGTTTCTTCTTGAGAACGTCCTCAATAGCAGAAATCAATTCGGTGAACGCTGCCGTGATCTTCTCAGCCCCGTCCGCTTCGGCTGCTTTGAGAGAACGCTCAAACTCTTGTCGCTCTTCTTCCGTAAGGCTCATTCGGCGCGAGAATTTCTGCGTGTCAATCACAATTCCTTCACAGCCCGACGGGACTTCGAGTGAATCGTTCTTGACGTCTTCGCCAGCACGGCCAAAAATGGCGTGCAATAGTTTTTCTTCCGGAGTGAGCTCGGTCTTCGACTTGGGCGAGACCTTGCCGACCAAAACATCCCCGGGGCGTACGAAAGTACCGATGGAGACAATGCCCGCTTCGTTTAAGTTGCGAAGCATTTTCTCGCTAACATTCGGAATGTCACGAGTGAACTCTTCGCGCCCAAGCTTGGTCTCACGAATCTCAACATCGAACGCCTCAATGTGAATCGAGGTGTACGTATCCGTGTGGACCAATTCCTCTGAAAGGATAATCGCGTCTTCGTAGTTGTACCCCTCGAAAGACATGAACGCGACAAGCACATTGCGGCCCAGCGCCAGGTCACCTTGCCAAGTGGCGGCACCGTCGGCAATCACTTGGCCCTTTTCGACTTTGTCGCCCGGCTTGACGATCGGCTTTTGGTTTTGGCAAGTTCGTTCATTAAGGCCAACAAACTTGCGCAGATGATGCACTTCGGGTCCAATCTCGATCCGGTTGGCATCGGCATAGGTGACTGTTCCCTTATGGCCTGCACGAACGAGCAAGCCAGATTGCCTAGCAATGTCCAGCTCCAGCCCCGTCCCCACAATCGGTGGCTCAGCCACCAGCAGCGGAACGGCTTGTCGCTGCATGTTCGAGCCCATCAACGCCCGGTTGGCGTCGTCGTGCTCAAGGAAAGGAATCAAACCTGCCGACACGCCGATCATCTGGCTTGGCGCAACATCAATGTACTGGAGTTGGTCAATGGGAACCGAGCTAAAGTCGGCCCGATAACGAGCCACGATCATGCCGCTTGAGTCGGCCTTAATTAGGCCATCTTTCATCGGCAAGTCCGCCGAGGCGACATAGGCATCGTGCTCTTCGTCCGCTCGAAGCCAAACAAACTCATCAATCAGCTTGCCCTTCTGAACTTTCTGGTAGGGCGTGACCAAGAAGCCGTAGTCATCGACCGAGGCGTACATTGCGAGGCTGCTAATCAGGCCAATGTTCGTTCCTTCCGGGGTCTCAATCGGACAAATACGCCCATAGTGCGAAATATGCACGTCACGAACCTCAAAGCCTGCCCGCTTACGGTTAAGACCACCCGGGCCAAGGGCTGAGAGCCGGCGTTCATGCGTGAGCATCGAGAGCGGATTCGTTTGGTCTACCACCTGCGACAACTCACCTCGGCCAAAGAAATACTCGATCGCCGCTGAGATGCTCTTCGGATTGATAAGGCTACGGGGAGTCATGTCCTCCACGTCCTTTAGGCTCATCCGCTCCTGAACGGTGCGGCGTAGCTTGAGGAAGCCCTTACGAAGTTCATCGCCGGCCAATTCATCAATCGTTCGCAGACGCCGGTTGCCAAGGTGGTCGATATCATCGGTGTACATCTCAGGGTCGTTAGCACAGAGCCCTAACACGTACTTGACCGCGCTGATTAAGTCTTCCGAGCGAAGGATCATTTCCTCTTCCGAAACTTTCAGATCAAGCTTCCGATTGATACGGAAACGCCCAACGCGCCCAAGGCGATAACGGTTCGAGTCAAAGAATTTTTCCGTAAAGAGCGTTCGCGCTTTTTCTAGTTGCGGCGGATTGCCGGGGCGCAAGCGTTGGTAGATTCGCAGCAACGCTTCTTCATGGCTGCTCGTCGTGTCGTCCGCCATGGCATTAAGCAAGTGGGGCGAGGGGGGCGGGTCCATCACCGTAATCGACTTAATGCCTGAGGTGCAAATCACCTCGGCTGTGTTTTTGGATATCCGATGGCTTCCTTCCAGGATGATCTCACCCGCTCGGTCACTACCGACCGGATAGACAATATCCTCAACAGCGACCTTGCCTTCAATCTTCTGGACACTTCGACCATCGACGATCTTTTGCTTCGTCACGTCGTAAAACGCACGAAGGATGTCGGCATCGAGAGAAAACTCGGGGCCCATCGCTCGAATCAGAGTCGTGATCGAAAACTTTCCGCTCTGATCGATACGAACCGTGATGCTATCCTTCTTGGTCGAGTTAACTTCGATCCAGCTTCCTCGCTCAGGAATCACACGGCAGGAGTAAACCTTGCGGTCCCCCGCTTCGATCTCTGAAACAAAGTCAATACCTGGACTACGGTGAAGCTGGCTCACCACGACGCGCTCAGCACCATTGATGATGAACTCGCCGCCTCCCATCATGATCGGCAGATCGCCCAGATACACCTCTTCCTCGATCGGCTCCCCTCGATTGAGGCGGAGCCAAATGCGCAGTGGCCGACCGTAGGTCAAACGCAACTGCCGGCACTCGTCCGACTCGTAGCGAGGCTTGCCCAGTTCGTAACGCAAGTACTCAAGCGTTACGGACTTGTCGTAGCTCTCGATCGGAAAAATCTCGCGAAGAACCGCCTCGAGCCCTTCGTCCTTTCGCTTCTCAGGGTTCGTCTGCCCGTCGTATTGCAAAAAGCGGGCGTAGCTGACGGTTTGGATTGCCGTGAGGTCAGGAAGGGCGTACCCGACTCGGTCACTACCGAAGGTACGCATTTCCGGTGTGTGCAAGCGGCGCTGAGCAGTAACGGCCATAATTTTGCCTACTCCATTGAAACAGGAGTCATTGAAACGAGAAAACAGGGGAGGGGGCAGCTAGAAACACCGTCACCAGCGGCACGCAGGGCGCGTACCGGGAGCGATAGGCTACGGCGCGTACCAACGCGTCGGACGAGAGGTTCTCGCTGCAATCGGGAGGGAAAACTCATGCAAACAGATATGAGAGAAAGCGGATCGGGGTTGCACGGAGGTGTTGTCAACCTTCACTTCGGCTGACAACCACCTGCCGTGTGTATCCCAACGCTGAGCGGAGGTCGTACACACAGGACGGTACGAACCTCGCTCAGCACGCGTAGCACTCGATCACTTGATCGAGGCACTTGCGCCTGCTTCTTCCAATTCTGCCTTGAGCTTCTCGGCATCTTCCTTCGAGACACCTTCTTTGATTTTCCCAGGAGCCCCTTCGACAGCTTCCTTGGCTTCTTTGAGGCCAAGACCTGTTGCCGAGCGAACCACCTTAATCACGGCAATTTTCTTGTCGCCGAAGCTATCGAGAATCACATCGAATTCCGTCTGCTCTTCAGCGGCTTCACCACCGCCATCACCAGGGCCAGCGGCCATAACGACAGCACCACCACCGGAGGCTGGCTCAATGCCGTGAACATCTTTCAGGTAGTCGCTCAGTTCTTTGGCTTCCTTGAGAGTTAGGCCGACAATTTTGTCGCCCATCTCTTTAGTTGCGTCAGAGAAAGAGGTTTCTGGGGCATCTACTACTGCTGCATCGCTCATTTTCATTGCCTTTTTCGGTTGAGGCCGGCTGGCCAATTCGGACTGCCTACAGGCACCACGACAGGGGCGCCCACAAACAACAGGCGAGGCCGGCTGGCCTCTGGGTCGGTCAAAAACTATAGGAAAAACCGGCTTGGCAATCGCTGCTAGGGCTGCGCCACAACCGCTTCGTTGGTCTCTTGTTTCTACGCTGTGTCTCTTCGCGTCTCTTTACACTGCGTTCTCTACTCTTCTTCACCCTTCTGTTTCACTTGGCTTGCAAGCAACTTGCCGGGACCAAGCAATTGGGCAGAAAGCGTCATCGCCGGGCCCATGATTTGACGCGATATCGTACTCAGCATCTCTGCACGGCTTGGCCACTTGCTGACTTCTCGCACGTTCTCGGCCGAAAGCTTCTCACCGCCGAGAGCGCCGCTCACTGCCTTTAGTGTTCCGGACTTATCCTCCTTAATCGCCGAAGCAATTTCCTTGGCCAGGGTAACGATATCTTCGCCACCCCAGGCGGCTGTTAGCGACCCTCCTTCTCCTGCAAACGCGGGCGCTAGAGCCGTCCCCTCGGTTGCCCGACGAGCAAGGCTATTCTTCACCACCATCAGGTGCATGTCTTTCTCTCGGAAACGCTTCCGAAGAACGACGCTATCCTCAGCTTCCATGCCAACCATATCGATCACCAACATCTCTTCCACACCATCCCAGCGGCTGGAGATATCTTTGACCATCAGGTCTTTAACGTATTTACTCATCGAACTGATCTTTCAGGCTTAAAAGGTTTCTTGAACTTACGGAGGGCTTCCGAGGTGAAAACAATCGCGGATGACTTACACCGCTAACCGTACGCTGGGGCTCATCGTGGCACTAAGATGCGTGCCTTTCAGGTAAGCTCCCTTCACCGCCGCAGGCTTCATGCTGACCACGAGGTCAACAAACGCCTGGATATTGTCAACGAGCTTGTCTTCGTCGAAACTCAACTTGCCGACAATCGCTTGGACGTTGCCACCTTTGTCGTTTCGAAACTCGACTTTACCTGCCTTGTATTCACCGATGGCGGTCGCCACGTCGGGCGTTACCGTGCCAGCACGGGGCGAGGGCATCATGCCGCGAGGGCCAAGCACCCGGCCCAACGGGCCAACGACCTTCATCATATCGGGCGTGGCGATACAGACATCGAAGTCGGTCCAACCACCTTGGATTTTCTTGGCGAGATCCTCATCACCAACATGATCAGCACCCGCCTCTTCGGCAGCCTTCGCTGCGGCGCCCTTGGCGAAGACAACGATGCGTTGCTTCTTACCAATGCCGTGAGGCAAAACGATTGATCCACGGACGATTTGGTCCGCTTGGGTGTGATCGACTCCGAGTCGCATGGCGATTTCGACCGATTGGTCGAACTTCGTTCCATCGAACTTCTTGAGAACTTTTACGGCTTCGGCAAGTGGCAATTCCCCTTCCGTCCGCTTGGCCGTGAGGGCCTTCATCCGTTTTTTGAGCTTATTTGGTTTCTTTGGCATTGCTTCATCCTACTTCTTGTTAGCGCCCCCTTCAGCGAGGCTTATTTTAGGAGAAGTGTGGTTCAAACCGCCCGTGACGAGCTAAGCTCGCTTTGGCGTCCCACCTTCTATTTTTTCTCTGTGCTCTTTTCGTCGCCCTTTTCGGCCCGTTTGCTGGGCGTCCTGCTTTCTGACTAAGGCTTTGTTTGACCGGCAAGAAAGCAACTCTCAACTAAATCAACCCTCCACCACCAACCCCATGCTACGAGCCGTGCCCGCAATCATTCGGGCGGCGTGCTCCGTATCACGGGCATTGAGGTCGTTCATCTTGGTTGTTGCGATCTCCTCAAGCTGGGCTTGCGTGACCGTGCCGACCTTCGTCTTGTTGGGCACACCCGATCCCTTGGCAATGCCAGCCGCCTTCTTTAGCAAGACGGCTGCCGGGGGGCTTTTCGTAATAAAATCGAACGAACGATCGTTGTAAACACTTACCACAACCGGAATCATCATTCCGTTCGCTTCGCGCGTGGCATCGTTGAACGCCTGAACGAACTGACCAAGATTGATGCCGTGTTTACCAAGGGCGGTACCAACTGGCGGTGCAGGGGTGGCCTGTCCGCCCGGGATTTGGAACTTCTCTTGGCCTACAAGTTGCTTCGCCATGGCTTCTGCTTCGGTGAGGTACTCGGCGCGATAGACGCCGACATCAGGTGGATTGGTTTGACCTCAGGCGACTTTTTAAGACCGACTGAGACGTAAAGTGTGGATCAAAGGGTTTCGACTTGCCAGTACTCCAGCTCGACTGGCGTGCTGCGACCGAAGATGCTGATCATGATCGTCACCTTGCCGCTCTGCTGGTCGATGGTGTGAACCTCGCCCTCGAAGTTCTCGAAGTTGCCATCCTTGACCTTCACTTTGTCTCCCTCGGCGAACTTGATGTTCAACTTCGGAGTGTCGTCCGTTCCTTCCTCTTCCTCCTCGTGAAGGATCAACGCAATTTCATGCGGCTGCATCGGGACCGGCTTGCCCGAGGAACCAGTAAAGTCGCCAATGCCTGACGTTTCACGAATTGCAAACCACGTATCGTCGTTCACGTGCATCTGAACGGCTATGTACCCGGGCCAGATTTTGCGTTCGACTATTCGTTTCTTGCCGTTCTTGAACTCCGTGACCTTTTCCGTGGGAACGATAATCTCACCAAACAGGTGCTCGATACCTTCGATGGCTACTTTTCGCTTGAGAGCCACGGTCGAAGTCCGCTCGCGGTTGCTCTGTACCTTCAGGATGTACCAGTTGAGCTCAATCTCTTCTTCGCCTTCCGCGTCTTCTTCAATCGGGCGAGACGGAGTAACTTCGACCGGGGTATCGTCGATCAGCGCCTCGGCTGCCGCTAACTCTGCCTCTTGCTCAGGCGTCAGGGCAGGAGAAGACTCTTCCTCGACCCCCGCCTTTAGGATGCCATCACCAATTGCCTCCCGGCCACTTGCCGAGGTCTCATTTGCCGGAGCGTCATTTGCCGACGCCTCTTCTACTGCCGGGCCAACGGCGACCTCCGCGCTCGCTACACCTTCCGCGATAGCATCACCACTGGCATCACCAGCGACGGTAGGATTGACTTCAGATTTTTGGGATTCTTCGCTCACTACGACTCTCGTACGCCTGCCACCGAATGTTTTTTCGACTTATACCTTGCTTACTAACGACGCCTACACCACTAACCTAACAGCGTTCCAAAAATCGTTTTCCAAACCAAATCGTAGAGGAACAACAACGACGCCAGAAGGAAAATCACCATAATCACCACTGCCGACGCCCTGAATAGCTCGGGACGCGCCGGCCATGAAACCTTGCTCATCTCTGCTTCAACCGAGATCAAGAAGTCCGCAAACTTTGGAAACTGGATCAATCGAAACGAAGCCCACAAACTAACTGCCAACACACCAAGCGGAACCAGGGTAGTAACCCTCGTGGTCGCCCCCTCGGCCCCTAGCCAAACCTTGAGTGACCAGACTCCAGCCACCAGCATGATCGCAATGGCGATCAACGTTACCTGCCTCGCGTGACGCCCTTGCGTTCGCTTGTACAGGTTAAACTTAAATAGCTCTTGAAGGTACGCGGCCACACTTCCACTCGTCTGCAAACCCGGCTGCCCTCATGGCAAGCCGCTCTTATGCCAAAGTCGCCCAAGGCGACGCTAAATACTTGTTATACCTAACTCACCCCCAACGGAGGCTCTGTAGCAGGACGCTTCTCTCCAAAGCAGGGGCGGTGGGACTCGAACTCACAACCCCTGGTTTTGGAAACCAGTGCTCTGCCAATTGAGCTACGCCCCTAATACGAAAGGGAAAGGCGAAGCTCTATCTCTCTTCACCTCTCCGCTCTCGATAATCTCACTACTCGATAATTTTGGTCACCACGCCCGACCCAACCGTCTTGCCACCTTCGCGAATAGCAAAGCGGGCACCATTGTCCATGGCGATCGGCTTCGACAGCTCGACCGTCAAGTTGGCGTTGTCGCCCGGCATGCACATCTCAGCACCGCCAGTCAAATTCGCCGCACCCGTCACGTCGGTCGTACGGAAGTAAAACTGAGGACGATAGCCACTAAAGAACGGCGTGTGGCGGCCACCCTCTTCTTTGCTAAGGATGTAAACCTCGGCCTCGAACTTGGTGTGCGGTGTGATCGACCCCGGCTTGGCCAAACACTGACCTCGCTGGATATCTTCACGCTTAACACCACGGAGCAGGCAACCGACGTTCTCGCCAGCATGCCCCTCGTCCATCGTTTTATTGAACGCTTCGACGCCCGTACAGGTCGTCTTGGAGGATTCTTCCGTCAGACCAACGATCTCAACTTCTTCACCAACCTTGACCGTGCCACGCTCGATACGGCCCGTGGCAACCGTGCCACGACCTTCGATCGAGAAAACGTCTTCGATCGCCATCAGAAACGGCTTATCGTTCTCGCGCACCGGCTGAGGAATGTACGAATCGATCGCATCCATCAACTCAGTAATGCACTTCTGCGCCTCCGGGTCGTCCGGATTCTCGTAGGCCCTCTTCGAATCGCCCTTAACAAGCGGCACTTCGTCGCCCGGAAAACCGTTGTCCGTCAGCAACTCACGAATCTCAAGCTCAACAAGCTCCAGCAACTCTTCGTCATCAACCAAATCGCACTTGTTGAGGTAAACAACAATCTTAGGAACGCCCACCTGGCGAGCGAGCAGGATGTGCTCACGCGTCTGAGGCATCGGGCCGTCGGGCGCCGACACGACGAGAATCGCCCCGTCCATCTGAGCAGCACCCGTAATCATATTCTTAATAAAGTCAGCGTGACCCGGGCAGTCGATGTGGGCGTAGTGACGATTATCGGTCTCGTATTCAACGTGAGCCGCAGCGATGGTCACCGTCTTGGTTGCATCACGCACCGTACCACCCTTGGCGATGTCGGCATAAGACTTGAACTTCGCAAGCCCCTTGGCTGCCTGCACAGCGACAATAGCGCCTGTGGTCGTGGTCTTGCCGTGGTCAATGTGACCGATCGTGCCGACGTTAACGTGCGGTTTCGTCCGCTCGAAGGTGTCTTTAGCCATTTTTCTCTCTAACGGATGTGCTAAGGGGAGGGGTGCCTGATGCGTAAAACGCGTTACGTATTAAAAAAGCCGCCGCCACAAACTTACCTAAACCGAGCGACGCCAACTCGTTACTCTTACCTGTTCTTCTTTTCCTCTAAAGAGCTGCTGATGAGACTTGAACTCATGACCTCATCCTTACCAAGGATGTGCTCTACCACTGAGCTACAGCAGCCGGGGAGAGCTGTCAGCTTCCAGCGATTAGCCGTTAGCCACCGCCCTGTCTCGTTTCATTATCCTCTTTTATGCCTACTCTTCCTGATCGCTAACCACTTCTAAACTACTGACAACTTCTCAAAGCGGGTGAAGGGAATCGAACCCTCGTCTTCAGCTTGGAAGGCTGTGGCTCTACCATTGAGCTACACCCGCAAAACGAATCCAGAAGGCGGAATCCGGATTGCGGAATAAGTTCTCCGCCAAATCACACCCCTAAACCAATTCCGCAATCTGCATTCCCAACTCCGCATTTTTTCTCATTCTCATTTTCTCATCCTCAGTGGTGGGTGCAGGATTCGAACCTGCGAAGGCTGAGCCATCTGATTTACAGTCAGACCCGTTTGACCGCTTCGGTAACCCACCGTTTGCTTGCCGAGCGATACCTCCACCCAACTATTTTTTCGCTTGATCCGCGTCATAAACTGTTCTCTAAAAACAGGTTGTGATGCGCGGCTACCTGTCCAAAGAGCTAGCGGAGGGACTCGAACCCACAACCTGCTGATTACAAATCAGCTGCTCTGCCAATTGAGCTACGCTAGCCCAAGCCTCCGGAACTCATGGGAATCGACCAATATAGCGGCCCAGCCCAGGGCTGCAAGGGCATCGTCCGAGGATTCTGCCACTCTTCTGAGAGATTCCCCCTCCGGCAGAGCCGCCGGCCCGTCGTCTTGTGCCCTGCCAGCCCTAGCTAGGGACAAGCCAGATCGGCCAGAAGATCACTAAAGCCACGGGAATTACGTCAAAAGGGTCGCTGGCTACCTATTCCCTCCATTCCCCCACGAGATCGCGTGTACCCAGAGACTGCGGGGGCGAATCCCCCCCCGCTACTTCCGATTTATATCCGTAAAACCTCTGGCCGCACCATTTACCCATCGGCCCATTACCAATCGATCTGAACCTGCTCCTCGGCAGCCGCTTCTCGCAGCTTGTTGAGCGCTCGGACCTCAATCTGACGGATTCGCTCCTTCGTCACTCCTAGCTCGGCCCCCACCTGCTTGAGCGTCTTGGGCTCTTCCGAGTGATCGAGGCCAAACCGTGCAATGACAATTTTCTGTTCCCGATCATCCAGCTTGCGGAGAATTTTGCGGATACTCTTCTCGCGTTCCGCCTGGGCTGCCTCCCGAATCGCCGGATTGTCGCGATGCTCTTCGGCAGAGGCAAAGAACTCGTCATGGCTCGTACGGAACCGGTCCTTGTGCTTGTACTCACCAGGGATCGTACGGGCGAAATTCTTCACGATCGCCCAAGTGGCGTAGGTGCTGAACTTGTTGCCGCGGGCGAAGTCGAACTTTTCGATCGCCTTCATCAGAGAGATATTGCCATCGCTCACCAACTCAAAAAAGTTGTGTGTGGCGGTCATTCGCTTCTTGGCGATCGAAACCACAAGCCGCAAATTCGCCCGGGATAAACCATCCTTAGCCTGAACGGCCTCTCCTATAAGCTCCTCAATCTGGTCCATCAAGGCTGCCTTGGGCCGTGTTGGGTGGAGTTGCGCGCGAAGCTTCGCCGCCCGGTACTTCAGATAATTGTATTTGCGAAACTCATGGGCCTCTTGCTCACGAGTGAGCAAGGGCACTTCGTACAGGCTCGCCAAGTAAGCGGGCAGATCGGCGGGACGGCGGCTCTTGCGCGGAGGTGTCTCTGCTGCGGGCATCGGGGCACGGCACGTGGCATCCGCCCCCTTACGGCCAAACCGGTCGTTGGGCATAAAGTCGAGCGGTGTCGCCATGATTCGCCCATAGCGGGCTTCGCTGATAAGTCGATAGATCGTGGTCTTCGACTTGCCGTATCGCTTCATCAGCCTCTCGACCGAAGCCCCCGAAAGATGCTCCTCAAAAAGCCGCGTCTTCTGAGCGTCAGCAAGCGAATTGCGGCGGCTCGGAAAAACGGGCTCACGAGGGTGTTCTTCGTCGAATTGCTTAACGGTGGCGCGGACCGTCTCGACCGTGCGTCCCATTCGCTCAGCCAGCAAGCGTGTCGCCTCGCTCCGGTCGTATCCCTCGCCGGCCAAACGGCGAGCCTCGGCAACCAACTCACGGCGTTCAATGCCCGTTAATTGACTAAATCGCGAACCACGCTCCACGCGGCGAGGGTTCGCCCGTACGAAACGATCGACGCTACTCCGCAAGAAACCAACTCGCTTACGGCCATCGAACACAAGGCGACGGCTAACCAGCCCCGCCTCACGCCACCGGGCAATCGTCTTGGTCGAGACACTAAACTGCTCTGCCAAGTCGTCGACTGTCAGTACCTGTTCACCCATCGCCTCCGCCGGCAAATCAACCGAGTCCGAAAGGTCTTCGATCAAAAGCCGCAGGTCATGGATCAAATCAATGCCGGCTGCCTTGTCGCGGTCAGGTCGCACCCAGCCACGACAGCCGATCCGATGGACCAGCCGATCCACGGCCAAGTGTCCCTGCGGATCCAGCTCGGCCATGGCTTGCTCAATCGTATCGATTCGGCGCAGACGCTCCTCCGGCGACGCGGAGCGAAGCTGCTCAGCGCGGAGGCGGTCAATGGCGTCGATACGATAGGCACGCTGCATGGGGATGAGAGTCTCTCCTTTCGGGTGTCTTTCGGAATAGCCTTTGGTTTCTACAGAAAAAAGTTCTCCGCTGGCAATGCCAGCTTAGATCGAAGTGTCCACTGCAAGCAAAAAATAAGCGGTATTTACCCTAGTTGTACGCGGATAAGTCGCGATGGGTCGAGAAAAAATTTGCTAAAGCGGGTCGCCGCGGCACTCCATTCCCCTCAATCGCCCCATCTTCACGCATAAGAGCCACCTGCTAGCCCCCTTAGGTCGAGGGGAAGGTTGGAAAGTTGGTTCGCCTGCCCCTCATCCCATGAACTTGGGCACCTGTTTTAGACGATCTTCAAGAGGGTGAGGTTCACTTCACCCAACGACTACTAAACTGCACGTCCCAAGACGGTTGGGTACCACCGGCTCTTTCTCGGGCCCCTGGACACCTCCTGAGGAGTTTTGGGAAAGGCTCTCAATCCGTCCGTAGGAACTGCTATGCGATTTATCCTCCACTTGGCGACCGCTTCTTTCACCCTACTGATCGCCGGAATTGTCACGGCTGCTGAGCCAATTGACCTGACTCCCGCCAAACCGGCAGAGAAGGCAATGCGTGTGCGGATCGAAACCCGAGTGGGAGGAGCACTAAAACCGAAGACAAACGCTTCCGACACGGTTGCCCGGCCCGTACCAATCCATGCTGAGATGACGCTCGTCTACGACGAACTCGCACTGAATTCTCCGCCAGACGCTCCCAAGCGATTGGTCCGCACCTACGAACGGGCCGAGGCAACGATCAATGGTCGTGCGTCTCAGCTCCGTTCGGAGCGCCGGCGCGTTGTTGCTCAAGTCGATGCGGCTGGCCTGCTAAGCCTTGCGGCAACCGATGGCCCCTTGCGACGCGAAGAGCTGGATCTTCTGCGTGCGACGGCTGACTCGCTTACGATCGACGGTCTGCTGCCAACGACCCCTGTGACCGAAGGCGAGAACTGGACGATCCCCGCCTCAGCGATCGTTCCCTTGATGGGATTCGACACAACGACGATCGCCGAAGTGACCGCCGTACTCACCGGTGCGACGCCGCTGTACGCTCGCTTCCAGTTTGCCGGTGCCGTCCATGGTCAAATTGATGGGGCCGAGGTGGAAATGGAGGTACGAGGTATCGCGTTGTTCGACCGTCTGACAAGCCGCCTGACCAAGGTGAATCTCGCCTTCACCGAACGACGCAAGCCGGGGCCTGCCACTCCCGGCGTCGATGTCACGGCCAAAGTCAATGTAACGGTGGAGCCTTCGGTAAGTCCAACACCTTACCGTACCGGCCTGTTGCGGCGTTTGACCGAGGCCCCGCTGACCACCGCTTTAGAATTGAGCCACCCTCACGACGAATGGCGTACGGAGTCCGATCGGCAATGGTTTCTGGTGGCCACGGACAGCATGGCAACAACGGTTCGCCGTTTTGATTCTGGTATTATCGTCGGCGAGACGACCCTGACTCTCTTGCCACCCAAATCGGCCGATCGCCAACCGACCCTCGAGATGTTCGAGCAGGACATTCGCTACGCTCTGTCAAAGCAACTGAGACAAGTCATCGCAACCGACCAATGGACCAACGCCGCAGGACTACGTTGCATGGCCGTTGTCTCACGGGGTGAAGCCGAGGGGACACCAGTCGAGTGGCGTCATTACCTCGTTTCACCGCCGACGGATGGCCGAGCCGTTTCGATCGCCACCACCGTCGATGCGTCGCTAGTCGAGCAGCTAGGCGGTGCCGACCGTACGCTAGTTGAATCTTTGACGCTCCCTAAAGTGGTGGGAACCGCCAAATTACGAATCCCCTTACGACGCTGATTTTCCAAGGGATGGCGATCCGGCGGCTCGCCGAAGCGCTCGCCTTAGCTCATCGGCAGAAGCCCATCGTTTTTGGCGATGACGACCACGCCGCTTTCGGTGACCGTAAAACCTCGCTGTCGGTCGGCTTCAAGGTCGTAGCCAATCTCGGTTCCTTCGGGGAGATGCACGCCTTTATCAATAATCGCACGGCGAATACGGCAACGCCGACCAACATTGACCCTCGAGAAGAGAATCGAATCTTCGACACTGGCAAAGCTGTTGATCCTTGAACCAGGGCCTATGATCGAGCGGCTTGTTTGGCCCCCTGAGAGAATCGCGCCATGGCTGACAAGGCTGTCGAGCGCCTCACCGCGGCGGACGCCCTTGTCTCCCTCCCCCTCATCGGCAAACACCGTCTTGGCAGGCGGCAAGTTCGGCTGGTAAGTCCGCACGGGCCAATGCTCATCGTACAAGTTGAGCTGCGGATCGACGCCAATGAGTTCGAGGTTCGCTTCGTAGTAGGCGTCGATCGTACCGACATCTCGCCAGTAAGCCTGAGCCTTCTTGTTCTCATCGCGAAACGGAAAGGCAAAAACTCTACGCGATCCAATGATCGAAGGAATAATGTTCTTACCAAAGTCATGCACACTGTCGGGCAACGTCGCGTCTTTGCAAAGCTCATCGAATAGAAAGGGGGCGTTGAAGACATAAATCCCCATCGAGGCAAGGCACTCATCCTCCGAGCCAGGAACGGTTTTTGGCTCCGCAGGCTTTTCATCAAATCCGATGATTCGCTGCGAGTCGTCTACCTGCATCACGCCAAACTCTTTGGCCTCTTTGCGGCTAACTTGCAAAGCACCGATCGTGAGGTCCGCATTCTGGCTTTCGTGGTACTCGATCATCTTCGAGTAATCCATCTTGTAGATGTGATCGCCCGCGAGAATCACAACATGCTTGGGCCGCTCTTTCTCCATTGTGTAAATGTTCTGGTAGACCGCGTCCGCCGTACCTTGGTACCACTGCTCATCAATGCGCTGCTGTGGGGGGACGACATCAATGAATTCGCCCAACTCTCGGCAAAAATAATCGCGCCAGCCAAGGTTGATGTGCCGATCAAGGCTGATCGCTTTGTACTGGGTGAGTACCAACAGTTGGCGGATGCCGCTGTTGAGACAATTGGAGAGAGCGAAGTCGATAATGCGATAGTGGCCACCAAACGGCACCGCCGGCTTGGCTCGATCGCGTGTAAGCGGTTCGAGGCGCGAACCTTTGCCGCCTGCCAGAATAACCGCTAGGACATCTTTCATCGTATCCGTTCCATCGGAAGAAGTAATCTCAAGGGGGAGGGGTCTTCACGCCCAGAAGGCGAGTCGACAATAGCCAAAACAAAATAGGCTAACCACGCTGATTTTAACGCCCCGCCTCCGGAGCCGTCAGGGGTAGCTCCTCGCCCTTCAAGCCCGCTGCCGCATCATGGGCAACAAGAATCGCCCGTATTCCATGCTTCTCGCCCAACCGCGCTCGGGCCGCTTCGGCGCAACGGCGGGCCAATTCGGGGCTTCCCATAAGTTGATCGGTCGCTCGGGCCCAGCCGGCCCGATCGTTCCACTCCGTGAGCCATTCAGTCTCAATCAGTGCCTCTCGGCCTGGGGCTTGGCTGGCAATACACGGCTTGCCGGCGGCCACGGCTTCCAGAAGCGGAGTCGGTACGTCGGGTGAGGCGGACGCACACCAAACCACATCCGCCGCTGCCAATCGATCGGGCCAATCGGTACAAGGGCCTAAAAACTGGACGGTCCCCGGCTCGGTCGCCTCCCTCGCAAATCGTTGGACTCGGCAGCGAGCCACTCCGTCTCCAACCAACAACAGACGAACACCAGGGCGAACCGCCCGAAGCAAATCAATCGCCCAGGCCAACTCTTTGGCGTAGGCCGCTTCGTCGAACCGACCAACGGCGACAACGACCGGCACGTCGTCAGGGATTGCCAACGCATGACGCACTCGCTGGCGGGCGTTGTCATCGAGCCCGTGTTGTGCGACGTGCTGTAAAACACCGTTCGGAACGACATGGACTTTATCCGCAGGCACTCCTTGCTCGATCAATCTGTCGCGGAGAGCCGGGCCGGGGGTAATGATCCCATCGGCGGCCCGTCGAACCCATGGCTCTAGGGCGTTCGGTTCCTCTGAAGCACGAACCGTGTGGAACCATCGGGGGGCGTTTTTTGCCAGGCGAATCGCCGCGAGAACGTGTCGGCCTGACTCGGGGTCCCACGACTGGACACAATCGAGTGCTCCCCGAGAAAACGCTCGGGCCAGTCGACCAACCACCAGCGGGTCCAATGCAAACCGCCGCCCGAGCCAACGGACCGCGACACCTGCCGTACGCAGTTCGTCTCCTACAACACCCGGACGCCGCAATGAACCGACGGCGATCTTGTCACCCCGCGCTACAGCAGCCGTTGCCAACAGTTGTAACTGCCGTTGGGTGCCGCCGTACTCCAGATCGTCAATAAGATGCAGAAAACGTGACACGCGGCTAACAGGCCTGGGGCAAAGGGGAACAGCGGGACGTTACTCATCTTCGTCGTCTTCTTCTTC